>JAPOVT010000043.1 GCA_026708015.1 bacterium | reverse complement strand
CCGGTGGCCCGCGGCACCGCCACGGTCACCATCAAAGACAACGACTGAGCCCCGCACAAACCAGAGCCACGGGGGAAGCTCTGCACACAGCTCCTCCATATGGAGCACGCCTCCACGAAAAAGGGGAACCTCGCGGACCCCATCCCTTGGAACCAACCGTCTAAGTGGGGGCACATGGGCGATGCCCACCCATCGGCAACGCACCACTAGGTTCGTGAGCTGATGAAGCTGTGGGTGGCGCTGCTCCTCGCCGACTGTGTACTCGTCGGTGTCGGCCTCACCTACTTGACCGGGCTGGGGCTCCGCATCGAGGAGCGGGTGGCCTATGGCGCGGTGGTCGGGTTCATGGCGGTCACCCTGGTGGGCTATGGCGCAAGCTGGGCCGTCGGAGCGTTGACCGGGCCGGTGGTGATCGGGGCAGCCTTGGTGGCCACCGCGATCTCGGTTGCGGGCTGGCGGACGGGCATCACCCAGATCGGAATTGAGTGCCGCGACTTCCGTCGCCGCCTGATGCGGCCCATCTCCCGCCCGGACAACCCGGCCCCGCTGTTGATTCTCACCGTCCCGGCGTGGGCGCTCACCGTGTGGATTTTGAACCAGGCCTATCTGCCCGACGGGTCCGGCGGCGTGCTGGCCGGGCACCTGTCGTCATGGACCGACTGGCAGGCCCACCTCACCTACGCCTCCTCATTCGCCCATGCCGAGAACTTCCCCCCCGAGCTGCCCACCGCCTTCGGCGTCGACCGGCTGCCGTACCACTTTGGCATCGACTTCTTCGCCGCCATGCTCGACCGTGCTGGCCTGAGCGCCTTCGGCGGGCTGGAAGTGTCGTCGGGCTATCTGGCGTTCGCCTTCGTGCCCACCCTGTATCTGGCAGCGGTGAGGCTGTTCTCCAGCCGGGCCGTCGGGGTGGTCGCCGTGCTGGTGTTTACCCTTTTCGGCGGGCTGGGGTGGCTCCGCTTCTTCCATGATCGGGCCGAGGGCGGCTGGAGCATTATCTGGGACCTGCCCACCGACTACACCCGCCACCACGCGGGCAACATCTTGATGGAGAACGCGGTCACCGGAAACCTCTTCCCCCAGCGGCCGACCTTGGCCGGGTTCTCGCTGCTGCTGATTGCGGTGGTGCTCATGCGCGAGGCCCACAAAACGGGGTCACGCCGGCTTCTTGCCGCCGCGGGGGTGATCGTCGGGCTGATGCCCATATTCCACGTGTACTCCTTTGGGGTGGCGCTGGGCTTGGGCCTGATCTGGGCGGTGCTCGACCGCCGCTGGCAGTGGCTCCTGTTTGCGCTGCCCGCGCTGGTGTTCTCGCTGCCCGCCGCGCTGTGGATCGAGCCTCTGAACACCGAGATCGTGTGGGAGACCTGGGTGGACGGCCCCTGGATGCAGTCTCCCAGTTACTCCGTCGACTCGGATAACCCGCTCACGTTCTGGTGGCGTAACGCCGGGGTCTTCCTGCTTGTGATGCTGGCGGCCCAGCTCTGGAGGGGCACCCTTCCCTCGGCGCTGCTTTGGGGGTCTATCCCGGTGTGGCTGTGGCTCATAGTGCCCAACTTCGTGCGGGTGGCTCCGTCGCATCCCTGGAACAACACCCACTGGTTCGTCCCGGTGATTCTCCTAGGGTCGCTGTTGGTGGCCGCCGTGCTGGTGAGGCTGGCCTCAATCGGATGGCTCGGAGTGGCGGCGGCGGCCGCGCTGTTCTTCACCCTCACCTTCGCGGGAGCACTGGACATCTGGAAGGCGGCCGATCCCGAGGTGAACGTGTGGCCGGTGGTGATTACCTCGGGGGACGGGGTGGCGGCCGGGGAGTGGGCCCGGGACCACACGCCGCCCGACAGCGTGTTTCTGATCGGTTTCGAGCACATTCATCCGGTACCCGCTCTCAGCGGGCGCCAGACGGTGGTGGGGTACGCCGGGTGGATCAACGACCTCGGGGTTACCGACTGGCACAGCCGCCAGCAGCAGGCCCGTACCATGCTGGGCGGCCTAGAGGGCACCGAGGAGCTGTTGGACGCCTATGGGGTGGACTATGTGGTGGTTGGACCGATTGAGCGCCGGGTCGGGGTCAGCGAGCAGTTCTGGGCGGCCCGGGGCACCCCGGCGTTTGCCCAAGGCGAGTACACCGTCTACGAAGTGAACTGAGCCATGCGAGCCATGACCCGAGAGCAAGACGTTCCCCTGGAGGGCTGGAGCCCATTGTCGTTCTGGCGCCGGCGTCCGGAGACGGCGCTGGCCGTGGCCGTGGGGGCGATGGCGGTGGCCGGGCTGGTGCTGCGGTTGGTGGAGCTGGGGGAACGGCCCTTCCACCACGACGAGAGCATCGACGCCTGGTACTCGTGGCGGTTCCTGGAGGGCACCTACGAGGGCTACGACCCGGTGTACCACGGGCCGCTGCGCTTCTATCTGACGGCGGCGGTCTTCTGGGTATTCGGGGAGTCCCACACCACCGCCCGCATGGTGGCCGTCTTGGCCGGGGTCGGGATGATCGTGCTGCCGTGGTTCCTGCGCCGGTCATTGGGTCCGGTGGTGACTTTGTGTACCTCAGCAGTGCTGGCGTTCAGCCCGACCGCCCTGTACATGACCCGGCTGGGCCGGGAAGACTCGCTTACCGCGTTCATCACCCTGGCCATGATGGTGGTGGTGGTCCGCTTCCTGGACCGCCCCCGACTGCTCTTGCCCACGCTGTTCGGGTTCCTGTTGGCCGCCGGATTCGCGGTCAAAGAGACCACGTTCATCGTCGTGTTCATATTCGGAGGATTCCTTTTGGCCCTGGTGGGTGAGCAGGCGGCCCGCCAGGCCTTCTCGGCCGATTCTGAGGTCAATCCCGGGGCCGAGCCCGGCGGGGCCGAGTCCGGCGGGGCGGCCGGGTGGTCTTGGATGCTGCCCATCGGGCTGGTGCCCATGGGCATCGCCTTCGGGGTCAGCGCCTACTACAACGCCGAGGTGTTCGTGACCCTGGGCGTCTACGGGGTGCTTATGGCGATGGTCATTCTCCTGCTGGCCAGCCCCCACGAGATTTGGGAGCTGCCGGTGGTGCGGGCCGCTCGGGGCGTGCCCGGGTGGGGATGGGTGCTGTCCGCCGCCGTCTTCTTGTTCTTCTTCGCCCTGTGGTTCACGGTGTTCTTCACCAATTCAGAGGGCTTCTTAGACGGCTTCACCGAGGGGATCACCTATTGGCGGGGGGAGCAGGACACCAACCGGGGCAGCGAACCGTGGCACTACTACCTGTACACCATCCCGCTGTACGAGTACCTGGTGTGCATCCTGGCGGTGGTCGGCGCGGTCCATGTGTTCCGCAACCCGACCTTCGTGGGCAAGTTCATGGTGTGGACCGCGGTGGCCAGCTGGTTCTCGTACTCCTGGGCCAGCGAGCGATTCCCGTGGTTGGCGCTGCACATCCTGGTGCCGATGGCTTTTCTGGCCGGCTACGGCGTGCAGGTGCTGTGGCAGGCCCGGAAGAAGATGTGGATGCCAGCGGTGTGGGTGGTGCTGGCCGGCCTAGTGGCCACCACGCTGTTCTTCGCGTGGAGGACCAACTATGTGAACCAGCGCGACCCCCGGGAGCTGCTGACCCAGGTCCACACCACCGACGCCTACCTCGACACCGTCGAGCGCATCGAGGCACTGAACGAGTACTCCAAGTCGATCGGTGAAGGCCCGGTGACGGTGGCGATGGACAACGCCATCTCGGTGCCCAACCTGTGGTATTTCCGGGGCTACGAGGGTCTCCGATGGACCGACAGCGCTTCGACGCAGAACGCCTCTGCCGACTTTGTGCTCGCCCTTGCCGGGAGCAACATCGCCGGGATTGCCCCTGATCTGGCCGACCACCAGACCACCCGCATGCCGCTGCGGGATTGGTGGGCCCCCCAGTTCGAGTCGTACCATGACGGATGGTTCTCGGGCTGGGGCAACTGGCTGGTGGACCGGGAGGTGTGGAACGAGGCCACGCTGGGCAGCACCGACTTCGATTTGTCGGTGAGTCCCCGGGCACTCGACCTCGAGGCCCGGATGGGCGCGGCCGAATAGTTAGGCGCTCACGAAACGTAGGCCAGGGCCAGAACTACTCGCTGGCCCAGTTCTTCGTCGCCCGTCAGGATCACCAGGCCGGCGGCCAGGGCTGCGGCGGGGTCGGTGCGACCGCAGCAAAGGGCGTTGTAGGTGTCCACATCGGTTTGCACGGTGACGGTGGGGTTATCGGCCGGGGGCGCAGGCTTGGCCCGGCCGTCGGCCACGGCCACGCCCCGGGGGCCGTCGGCGTCGCCGTCGATGGCGAACACCACCGTGCTGTCGTCGGGCGCGCCGGCCTTCTTGCCCACCACATAGCCCATGTTGCGGGCGTGCCAGTCCAAGCAGTGCTGGACCACCGGGCCGCTCAGGTGGCCGGGGATGCCCAGCGCCCGGCGCATGTCCTGCTCGTGGGCCCAGCAGTCGAACACCCGGATGTGCATGAACGTGCGGTAGGGGGCGTCGCCGATGGGGGTGAAGCCCACCTCGTCCCACTTCTCTGCGGGCATGGTGCGCAGCATCTCCAGGCGACGGGTGCAGATGTCGTTCATCTCGGCCAGCACCTCGGCGCCGGGCCGGGACCGGCGAGGGGCGATTTGGCCCTCGTTGAAGGCGGCGATGCCCTCGAGCCCGCCGTCGGTGGCGGGGGGCTCGGGGCTCTCTCCGGCCAGCATCCGCTCTAGGCCGACGATGTGGCTCACCTGATCGCGCACCGACCAGCCGGGGCACTCGGTGGGCGTGTCCCACTGCTCATCGCTCAAATCGGAACCGAGGTGGGCGATGGAGTCCCAGACCGCCTCGAGCAATTCGACTATTGGATCGTTCATGCTTGCTGTCCTCCTGTTGTCGTTCGTCAAGTCAACCCGACGGTGAACGACCGGGTGTCGTGGTCGAGCATCTCCCGAATCGATTGGACCACCGGCCCCCGGATCACGCGCCGGGTGCCGGCGAAGGCTTTGAGAGAGAGTCCCTCGGCCAGGCCGGCGGCCTCGGCCACCGCAGCCTCCTCCAGGTCATCTTCGGCAACCACCCAGTCCAGAAAGCCCACGTCGGTGGCATCTTGGGGAGAGTAGAGCCGGGCCAGCAAAACCGAGGAATGGACGTGGCGAGGCGACAGTCGGTCGCGGGCCAGCGCGACCACTGAGTTGGGCAGCACCATCCCGATGGCGGTTTCGTTGAGCCCGATCTTGGTATTCAGGTCGGCGCCGATGCGCACGTCGCAGCACATCAGCCAGATGGCCCCCGCGGCGAAGGCGTGCCCGGTGCAGGCCGCCACCACGGGGAGGGGGAACTCGTAGAGCCGCACGAACAGGTCCATGCCGGCTCGGAACAGGTCTCTGGCCGCCTCGGGGCCCGACTGCATCACCTTCAGGTCGAAGCCGGCGGTGAACTTGCCGGGCCGGCCCGCCATCACCACTGCCTTGGCCTCGCTCTCTGCCCGGTCCAGCGATTCGTGGAGGGCGGCGATCACCTCGTGGGTCAAAACGTTCACTTTGCCGTCGTCTAAACCGACCACGGCCACGTCGCCGTTCAGCTCGTAGCTGACCGAAGCACAGGTTGAATCGGACATGGGCGATGAGAATATCGCGAAGGTGGTCGGTAGCATCATCAACTGTGCCAGCGGCCATTTCTGCCCGGGAACTACGCCGGACCTACGGCGAGGTGGTAGCGGTGGACTCGCTCGACCTCGAGGTGGCTGCGGGGGAGATCTACGGGTTTCTGGGGCCCAACGGCGCGGGCAAATCTACCGTGGTCCGGATGCTGTGTACGCTGGCGTCGATGACCGCGGGGTCGGCCTCAGTGGCCGGCCACGACGTGGCCACCCAGGGCGACCAGGTGCGCCTGAGCATCGGGGTGGCCCTCCAGGATGCCGCCCTCGATGGCAAGCTCACCGGCCGGGAGACGCTGTCCCTGCAAGGCCGCTACTACGGGCTGGAGCGGGGCGCCATCGCCACTCGCATCGAGGAACTGGCCCCCCTGTTGGAGATGGACGCCATCGACCGGCGGGTGTCCACCTATTCGGGGGGCATGAAGCGCCGCTTGGACCTGGCCGCGGCGCTGATGCACAACCCCGAGGTGCTGTTCTTGGATGAGCCCACCACCGGCCTCGACCCCATCAGCCGGGCGGTGGTGTGGGAGCAGATTCGGCGCTTGAACCGCGATCTGGGCATGACCATCTTCCTAACCACTCAATACCTAGAGGAGGCCGATGCGCTCACCCACCGAGTGGGCATCTTGAACGAGGGCCTTCTCGTGGCCGAGGGGACGCCTGATGGGCTCAAGCGCACGGTGGGCTCCGACGTGGTGGTGGCCCGGGTGGCCGGCGACCCCGAGGCAGCCGCTGCGGCCATCGCCCAAGTGCCGGGGATCAGCCATATCGAGGTGTACGCCAACGAGGTGAGCGCGGCCACCGGCGACGGGGCATCGGTGGTCAGTCCGGTGGCAGTTGCTTTGTCGGCTGCCGGGGTGGAGGTGAGCGATCTGTCGATTCACCCCACCACCCTC
Organism: bacterium; assembly: GCA_026708015.1. Lineage (NCBI taxonomy): Bacteria > bacterium. The sequence goes on along the minus strand of JAPOVT010000043.1, from coordinate 70,172 downwards.
GACGATGTGTTTCTGGAGCTCACTGGGGCCCGAATCGAGGTGGAGGAATGAGCGGGGCTGTCCACACCGCCCCGCCCACCGTCGAAGTGGTGCGAGCCCGACCGTCGGGGTTCTTTGGCGACGTGACCTCGGTGGCCAGCCGGGCGCTGCGGCTCTTGCCCCGTGACCTGGAGGCGATCATCCCCGCCATGTTGATCCCTTTGTTCTTTCTGATGGTCACCATCGGGGCCATTCAGAACCTGGCCGGCGACGTGGTCTCAAACATCGATTACAAGGCCTTCCAGCTGCCGGTGGCCATCATGACCGCGGTGACCGGCATGTCTCGGGCCAATGCCCTGGTGATTGACATCTCCGAGGGCTATTTCGACCGGCTGCTGATGACCCCGGTTAACCGCTATGCCCTGCTGTTGGGGCTGATGGTGGCCGATTTCACCCTGTTTGTGGTGATGGCGGTGCCGGTGATCGCCTTGGGCTTCGCCATAGGGGTGAGTTTCGGTGCCACCGGGGTGTTGGGCCTGATTGTGTTCGTGCTGTTCGGGGCGCTGTGGGGGCTGGCCTTCACCGGCTTCCCCTACGCCATCGCGCTGCGCACTGGGAACCCGGGCGCGGTCAACTCCAGCTTTCTGCTGTTCTTCCCGTTCATGTTCCTGACCACCGCCTGGGTGAGCCGGGAGGTGATGACCGACTGGCTGGCCGCCATCACCTGGTTCAATCCCATGACCTATGCCCTGGAGGGGATGCGCTCGTTGTTCTCCGGCTGGGACGGCTGGGCGCTCGGGCGGGCACTTCTGTCCATTGGCGTGGTAGGGCTTTTGGCCCAGTCGCTGGCCTTCCGGTCGCTGCGAGGCCGCATCCGCCGCGGCTGATACGAGAGGAAACCCCCATCTATCGAGCAGCGGTGTGAGTTTGGGCTGCTGGTGCTCGACTTGAGAGAGGAAACCGGCCTGCGGGCCGTGGTGTCGAGGGGCTGGCTCGGATAGCATTTTCTTTGTGAGCGAAACCATGGAAGCCCAACTGTTCGAAGTCACCGAAGCAGCCATTGACAAGGTGCTCGACATCCGGTCCAACGAGGATGATCCCGAAGCCCTCGGCCTGCGAATCGAGATCACCGGGGTCAGCGGTGCCGATTACACCTACGACCTGGCGTTTGAGGAGGTGGCCAATTGCGCCGAGGGCCACCGCCACATCATCACCGGGGGCCTCACGGTGATGATCCCCGATGAGTCGGTGGAGAATCTGACCGGCGCCACCCTGGACCTGCCCAACAATCCCATGCAGGGCGGGCTGGTCATCCGCAACCCCAACAAGCCCGATCTTCTGGCCGGGGCTGATCTAGAACTCTCCGGAACCATCCCTGAGCAGCTTCAGCAGCTGCTCGACCAGCACATCAATCCCTCGCTGGCCTCCCATGGCGGGTTCGCCAACTTGTTGGGCGTGGAGGGGCACACCGCCTACATCACCATGGGCGGCGGCTGCCAGGGATGCGCCATGAGCGCGGCCACCCTCCGGGAGGGCATCACCGTGATGATCACCGAGGCCATCCCCGAGATCACCGACGTGGTGGACGCCACCGATCACGAAGCGGGCGACAACCCCTATTTCGCCCGGACCTGAGTTCTTTTCTCATTTGAAGATTCTGACCGCTAGGTACTGTCAGCGCGGGCTGGCAGAATGGCCCCATGTTTGATCTGTTGATTCGCCAGGGCACGGTTGTCGACGGGACCGGGGCCGCGCCCACGGTGGCCGATGTGGCGGTGTCGGACGGACGAGTGGCCGCCCCGGTACCCTCCTCCGCCGCTGAATAACTGGCTGACGGTGGGATATTGACTATTGCAATTGCCGTATTCTTGCCGTACATTAGCCGTACAGTTTTTATTCGATGGTTAGGAGCTGACAGTGGTAGCTGACGTACGTCCTCGGCGCAGTGTGCGGATTGAGGTTCGAATGACGCCAGCCGACCGGGCGCTGATCGATCGGGCAGTGAGAGCGAATGGCAGCCATCTCACAGAGTTTGTCGTAACCCATTTGAAGATTGCCGCCCGCCGAGTGCTAGCCGATCGCAACGAGTTCACGCTCAGTGCAGAAGCAGCGGAGGAGTGGGAGAAGATCAATGATCGCCCTGCTCAAGATCTCCCCGGACTGCGAGCGCTGATGGCCCGGCCGTCGCCTTTCATTGCCGAATAGTCCGCCCTACCTACTGCCGGCGCCCCTCAAGGCTGAGCATCAGCTTGAGAGTTTCGAGTGCCGCTCGGATGAGCAAACCGAATGGCTGCGGCGTCATGCCCGCCAGTCGATGTCGATGGGCACCACCAAGGTGCTTGTAGTCACCCAGCCGGGACAGGCTGAAGTGGTTGCGTACTACGGCTGGTGCATGGCCCAGATCAATTTTGAGGATGCGCCTGTTCGGTTGCGAAAGGGTGCTGGCCGCTACCCACAACCAGTCGCGTTGTTGGCCCGTCTTGGTGTTAGCACCGCCCACGAAGGCCGAGGAATCGGAGATGGCTTACTCCAGGACGTACTCGCCCGCACCCTGGCATTGGGGGACGAGATCGGGTGCCGGGTCCTGTTGGTTCATGCCGAGAGCTCGGAAGCACGGGACTTCTACTACCACTTGATCCCCGAGTTCGAATCCTCACCCACCGACGATTTGCATCTCCTCTTGCTGATGAAGTCAATCCGGAAAACCCTGGTCGGGTTGGAATGAGGGGGCCAGCAGCATTCGGCAGGAGTGTGCTGATTGGGGTGGGGCAGGCAGTACCTCGGGAGTGGGGGGATTGCCGGCGGCTTTCGGTGCGGACCGACGGATTCGATCCCGAGGTAGGCCGGGAGCTCAGGCGGGCTTGGGTGGAACGCACCCCGCTGGTGATCGAACTGGACGGGGAGCTGCCCCCGGCCGAGCCGGTGATGCATGCCCCGTGGTGGGAGCTCAAGCCGGGTTTGACCATGCCCGATGAGGTGCTCCGTCACCTGCTGCTCTCCAACACCGTGGATTGCCGCGACCTTGAGAGGCCCCGGTTCGAGCCAAGCGAGCGGGCATTGGTCTTGGGGGCCAGACGGGTGGAGCCCCACGAGTTCGGAGATGTGGTGACCGATGCCGGACCGGCGTGGTGCGACGGCGGCCCGTTCAATGTGTTCGTTTCTGAGGCGCTCGGTGCCGGGGTGGTTCCGGCTGCGAATCTGTCGGTTGGCAGTCTGGTCGCGCTGAATGCCGCCTCTCCCCAGGCCGATCTAGCCGACGATCAGCGCACCGCGGTCGGCCATCTGGGCGGGGCGGCCAGCATCGTGGCCCCGGCCGGGTCGGGCAAAACCCGAGTGCTCACCGAGCGAGCTCGTTACCTGGTGCGCGACCTGGGTGTCGATCCTCGGGCGGTGTGTCTGGTGGCGTTCAATGTGCGGGCCCGAGCCGAGATGCAGGAGCGCACCGCTGATTTGCCGGGCCTGGAAGTACGAACCCTGAATAGTCTGGCGCTGGCCATCTGCAATGGCACCGGGCCATTTGCCCGCCCCCGGGATCGCGGTCGGGTGGAGGTGGTGGACGAACGGGAGGTGCGGGACCTGCTCGAGGGCATGGTGCCCCGCAAGCGTCGAGCCATGACCGACCAACTTGCCCCCTGGATCGAGGCGCTGGGTGCGTCACGGCTGGGCTTGCGGGACCCCGCCGAAGTGGAGCGCGACTTCCATCCCGACGTGCCCGACTTCTCGGTGATCGCCCCCCAGTACGTCGATCTGCTCGACGATCGCGGCCTGGTGGACTTCGACCAGCAGATCATTCGATCCATCGACATCTTGCTGTGCGACCCTGCGGCCCGAGCCGCCGCTCGCCGCACTTGCGGCATCTTGCTGGTGGACGAGTTCCAAGACCTCACTCCGGCCCATCTGTTGCTGGTGCGGCTGCTGGCCGGACCGCGGGCCGATGTGTTCGGCGTGGGCGACGACGACCAGACCATCTACGGCTATTCCGGTGCCTCCCCGGAGTGGCTCATCGATTACCACAAGCACTTCCCCGGAGCGCAGCGCCACGAACTGCACGTCAACTACCGCTGCCCTCCCGAGGTGGTGGACGCCGCCTCGAACCTTCTCAGCCACAACCGCCGTCGCATCGACAAGCAGATCACCGCCGCTCCCACGCGGCTTCGTTCTGACGATGACGGCATGGGTGCGACGGTCAACGTCAAGTCGGCCTCCGACGGTGCGCCGGAGCTGCGCCGGATCATGGAGTCGCTGCTCGACCACGGTGCCCAGCCCTCTGAGATCGCGGTACTGACCAGGGTGAACAGCACTTTGCTGGTACCCCAGATCGTTCTGGGCGACATGGGGGTGCCTTCCAATCAGCCGGTGGGCCGCGGGTTCTTGGAACGCACCGGGGTGGCCGCGGCACTGGCCTGGCTCGACATCGCCACCGCCCCCGAGCGCGGCCTGCCGTCTCGAGCACTGTCGGATGCAGCTCGTCGCCCGCCCCGGGGCATCTCACCCCGGGTGATCGAGTGGATCGCCGAGCAGCAGAGCACCTCGCAGATCAAGGCCCTGGCCGGCCGGATCAAAGACGAGCGATCATCCAAGAAAGTGGGTGAGTTTGCCGACGACGTGGAGATGCTGCGGACCAAGGCCAAGCAGGCCGATGGCGGCATCACCACCCGGTCGCTGTTGGAGACGGTGCGCGACGAGATGGGCTTGGGCGGCAGCCTGGATTCACGACTGGACGCGTCCCGTCGCTCGGTAGATCGGTCGGCCCACGGGGACGACCTTCGGGCTCTCATCTCGGTGGCCCATCTGCATCCCGATCCGGCCGATTTCCGGCAGTGGCTGGCCAACCGCCTGTCGGACGGATTCGAGGGCGAAGGCAGCGCCTCCGGTGTCCAGTTGGCCACCGTCCACCGGGTGAAGGGTCGGGAATGGCCCCATGTGATCGTCTACGAGGCGTCGAAAGGGCTGATGCCCCACCGTCTGGCCGGCGACCTCGAAGAGGAGCGACGGGTGTTCCATGTGGCCATCACCCGGTGTTCGCAGTCGGTGACCCTCATCTGCGGCAACCCGCCCACCGACTTTCGAAGCGAGCTGACAACCCGCTACCAGCCCCCACCCGAATCCGACTCCCCGACCACTGAAGGCCTGCTGACACCCCCGGTCGTGGTCGCCCCAATGTCATCGCAGAGGGCAACCACCGCAGCCAAGCCGGCGAAACGCCCCAAGCCCCAGCCGCCAACCGATCCCTTGGGCGCAGCCGCGTTCGAGGCCCTGAAGGCCTGGCGCTTGGAGCGCAGCCGGGCCGACAACGTGCCTGCCTACATCGTGTTCTCCGACGCCACCCTCGTCGAGCTGGCCACCCACCGCCCCACCACTGATCAGGAACTCCTGGCCATCCCCGGCGTCGGCCCGGCCAAGCTGGCCGCCTACGGCGAGGGGGTCAAAGAAGTTCTCGGACGGTTCACTAGACCTTGACCGCGAGCGCTTCTCGGGCGGTGCTGGCGATGCCGGCGGGGTCGAGGCCGCAGTCGGCGAGTATCTGGTCGGGCACGCCCTGGGGGATGTACTCGTTGGGCACACCCAGCACCCGGATGGTCGGCACCGGGCCGCCGCGCTCGGCAAGGAGCAGGCGCTCGGCCACGCAGCTGCCGGCGCCGCCCTCCCGCCAGCCGTCCTCCATGGTCACCACCACTCGATGTCCGGCCGCGTGGGCCAGCATGTCCTCATCCAGGGGCTTGACACAGCGGACGTCCCATACGGAGGTCGAAATGCCATCGGCTTCCAAGAGTTCGGCGGCTTCTTGCGCGTTGGCCAGCATCTTGCCCACTGCCAGCAGGCAAACGTCGGAGCCTTCCTTCACCTTGCGGCCCTTGAGTCCGTGGCCCACCTCGTCCTCAGGTACTGAAGGAGCAGCCGTCTTGGACCACCGCAGGGCCACCGGGCCGGTAGTGATCTCCAAGGCGTCGTGCAGCATCTGCTGGATCTCCTGATATGACGACGGCGCCAGCACGGTCATGCCGGGAATCTTGGTGAGCAGCACCATGTCGAGCACGCCGTGGTGCGACGGCCCATCGTCGCCGGTGATGCCCGCCCGGTCGAGGCAGAACACGACCGGCTGGCCGTGCAATCCCACATCGAGGTTCACCTGGTCTATGGCCCGGGTCAAGAACGTGGAGTAGATGGCCACCACTGGGCGCAGCCCGCCCATGGCCATGCCTGCCGCCGCGGTCACCGCGTGCTGCTCGGCGATGCCGACATCGAAGCACCGTTCGGGGAACCGCTCGGCGAACGGCAACAGCCCGGTGGAATCCGGCATGGCTGCGGTGATGGCCACCATCTCGGGTCGAGCCTCGGCCTCTTTGATCATCGCCTCGGTGAAGGCCTCGGTGTAGCTCCCCGGCTTGGCCTTCGACATGTCGTGCATGTTCTTGATCGGGTCGTTCTCGGCCGGCGCGTACCCCCGGCCCTTCTGGGTGAGCACATGAACAATGCAGGGGCCCTCCAAATGGGAGACTCGGCTGAACACCCGCTCGAGCTTGCCCAGGTCGTGGCCGTCGAATGGGCCGAAGTAGTTGATGCCCAGCTCATCGAAGAACGTGCGGGGCTCCACCATCTCCCGCACCGCCGCCTTGGCGGCCCCCACGGTCCGGCCGGCCAAATCGCCCACCCAAGGGATGTTCTGAAGAACCTTGCGAACCTGGTTGTCGGTGCGAACATAGCGGGGGTCCATCCGCACCCGAAGCAGGCTCTCCGACAGCCGGGAGATGGTGGGGGCGTAGGAGCGGCCGTTGTCGTTGAGCACGATGGTCACGTTGCAGCCGGAGTGTCCGATGTTGTTGAGCCCCTCGAAGGCGACGCCCCCGGTGAGCGAGCCGTCTCCTACCACCGCGATGACTCGGCGCTGCTCGCCGCCGGCGGTTTCTTGGGCCGTGGCCAGGCCGTGGGCATAGCTCAGCACGGTGGAGGCGTGGCTGTTCTCGATCCAGTCGTGGGGGGACTCCTCCCGGCTCGGATATCCCGACAGGCCACCGGGCTTGCGCAGTGTCTCGAACTGGTCGGTCCGCCCGGTCAGCATCTTGTGTACGTAGGCCTGGTGACCGGTGTCCCACAGGATGATGTCGCGGGGCGAGTCGAACACAAGGTGAAGGGCCAGTGTCAGCTCCACCACACCCAGGTTGGAGCCCAGGTGGCCTCCATTGGTGTTGACCGTCTCGACGATCAATTCGCGGATCTCCTCGGCCAGCTCGGTCAGTTCCTCATCACCCAGGCGGCGCAGATCAGCCGGACAGGTGATTTTCTGAAGATGGTTGGTGTCCACGTCCCTCCCATCGGATTGGGAGTTTCAGGTTACTCGCGTTCCCGCCACGCGTGGTAGCCCCGTGCCGCCGCCCAGCCCACACCCAGCGCGCCCAGCCCGCCCACCGCGTCGATCCAATAGTGGTTGGCGGTTACCACAATGGCGAACAGCGTGAGCCAGGGATAGGCAGTGATGGCCCATTTGGCCACCGGGTGTACCAAGTGCTTGCGCAGGGCCAGAAAACACCACATGGCCCAGGCGAAATGCAGGCTGGGCATGGCGGCGTACTGGTTGGAGAGTGTTTCGGCTGCCCCTTCGGTGAACGACCACAGCCCGCCCATCTCGTGAACGGTGTCGACATAGCCGGTTTCGGGGAGGTCGCCGCCATAGCGTTCGCCCACCGAAAGCAAGCGAGGGGGCATCAGCGGGAACAGCGCGAATCCCACCAGAGCCGACCCGGTGGTCAACAGCCCGGTGGTACGCCAGAGCCGGTAGTGCCGGGGGAAGCGCCAGTAGAGCCAGATGAGGGTGAAGGCGGTCACCGCGAAATGGAAGAGCCCGTAGAACAGGTTCCAGAACTGGATAAACGATACCCACCCGATGAACAGGTCTTGGAGGTCGCGCTCGAAGTACAGCCCGATGCTGCGCTCCCAGTCGATCACCAGCTCAGCGTTGGCCTGCGCCTCGGCCGGCCCCACCGCCGCGGAGCCGAATTGGTTGCGAACCCAGGAGTAGATGCCGTAGAAGGCGCCGATGACGGCCAGCTCCAGATACCAGCGGGGCCGGGTGCGGCTCTTGGATGCGGTGCCCGGTTTGAGGGCGGACAGCGCCATCGTTACAAGAGCCGCCTGCGGTCAGTGCTCATGGCGGGAGCGCGAGGCCCGTTGCCAGTATTGGCCGCCGAACACCAGCGCCGGCAGCCCGACCAGGCTGCCGGCCACGGTGAGGAAATACAGCAGCAGTCCCATGGCGATGGCCCGCTCGTCGATCACGCCCAAGTCGTGGAGGAAGAGAACCAACGCACCCTCTCGCAAGCCGAGCCCTCCCAGCCCGATGGGCAGCACCTGGATGATAAGCACTGCGGGGATGAACGTCATCAGCTCAGTGGGTCCCAGGACGTCGATCCCCACTGCCTTGGCTGCGCACCCCGCGGCAGCCAGCATCACCGCCTGGTAGGCGAAGGCGGTTATCAGCACTCGGCCGGTGTCGCGGGGCTTGGCCCGCAGCTCGTCGATGCCCATGTGCAGTCCGTTGACAAATCGGACCCAGCCGTTGCGTCGGCTGACCAGGCGGCCGAACCGCTGATTGCCCACCAGCATCAGGATCAGACCCAGAGCCAGCAGGGTGAGACCGGCGGTGCTGGCCGCTACCCGGGTGGGGGCGCCCAGTCCCCGCAGCTCTTCATCCAGTGCTAAGCCCAGGAGGGTGATTACAGGCAGCACGATCCAGCCGCTGAGCCGCTCCAACAGCACCGAGGCGAAGCTGTGAGGCCCGTCTCCGGTGTCGTTGGAGAGACGAGACATCCTGAGCACGTCGCCGCCCACGGTGGTGGGCACGAAGTTGGAGATGAACATGCCCGCCATGTAGTGGGAGAACATCCGTCGTGGTTTTACCTTGAGCCCAAGCGCAACGGCCACCTCATACCACCGGGCGGTGGCCACCATGTTGCCGACCACAGTGAGTCCGAGCGCGCCGGCCAGCCAGAACGGGGTGGCCGAATTGAAGCCGGGCCACAGCTCGTCGGCGTCGAACGACGGCAGCAACCGGATCAACAAGAAGAACAGGGCCACACTGACGCCCACCCTGAGCACGATGCTGAGCACCCGGCGGATGGTGTGCTTCTCAGTCAAGCCCGGACTCACTGACGTGTAGGTGTGACTCCGGGCACGCGCAACCGATTGAAGCGGCCATCGGGGTCATTCAGTCAAGGCTATTGCCCCAACCTCTCCCTGTGGATATTACGGTGAGGCGAATGTCGGCGAATCAGGTTACCGGTCATGGGGGCGATCAGGTGCTGGCCGCGCTGGCTCCCTTTGGGGTGAAGGAGCTGTTCACCCTGTCGGGAGGCCACATCTTCCCGCTGTATGACGCGGCGGTGAAGCAGGGCGATGTGGTGCTCTACGACGTGCGCCATGAGCAAACCGCGGTGTTCGCGGCCGAGGCGCTGGCCAAGCTGACCCGCCGACCGGGGGTGGCCGCGGTCACCGCTGGTCCCGGGGTGACCAACTCAGTGAGCGCGGTGACCACCGCATGGCTCAATGGCGCGCCGTTGGTGGTGCTGGGCGGTCGGGCCCCGGAGGCCCGCTGGGGTTCGGGCTCGCTCCAGGAACTCGACCACGTTCCCATCTTGGCTCCGGTCACCAAGCGCTCGCTCACCGCGGGGGGCGGCGACGATCTGGCTGCCGCCACCTACCGGGCTGTGCAGGCCGCTATGACCCCCCACCGGGGCCCGGTGTTCGTGGACTATCCCATGGACGTGCTGTTCTCCGAAGGGTCGGGCACCGTTCCCGACGATCCCATGCCCGCAGGCGAGGCCCCTGATCCCGATGGGGTGGCCAAGGTGGCCGCCATGGTGGCCGCCGCCCGCTGCCCGGCCTTGCTGGTGGGCACCGACGTGTATTGGGACGGCGCATGGAACTCGCTGCGGGCTTGGGTGGAGGCCCAGCGGCTGCCGGCCTTCGCCAACGGCCTGGGCCGGGGATGCCTGCCGGCCGACCATGAGCTGTTCTTCAGCCGCACTCGGCGAATGCTGCGCTCCGATGCCGACCTGGTGATCGTGGCCGGCACCCCGCTCGATTTTCGCCTCTCGTTTGGGCGATTCGGCGATGCCCAGGTGGTACACCTGACTGATAGCGCCGAGTCGGTGTCGGCCCATGCGCCGACTGCGGTAACGGTGTCGGGAGACTTGGTCCAGATGATGGCCGCGCTGGCCGACGGCCCCGCCCCGGCCCACCCTTCTGAGCGCGACCAGTGGGTGGCCAAATTGCGCGACGCAGAGGATGCGGCCCGAGCCAGTGAGGAAGACCTGCTGGCCACCGCCGCCGATCCGATCCTGCCCACCCGGGTGTACGGGGAGCTGCGCCAGGTGCTCGACCGGGATGCGGTGGTGATCGGCGACGGCGGCGACTTCGTGTCCTACGCCGGTCGGTTTGTCGACTCCTACCTGCCGGGCCACTGGCTGGACCCTGGCCCCTACGGCTGTTTGGGCACCGGTCTGGGCTATGCCATGGCCGCCCGGGTGGCCCACCCCGACCGCCAGGTGGTGCTGATGCTGGGCGATGGAGCGGCCGGGTTCTCGCTGATGGACGCCGACTCGCTTGTGCGCCACAACCTGCCGGTGGCCATCGTGGTGGGCAACAACGGCTGCTGGGGCCTGGAGAAGCACCCCATGCGCCAGATGTACGGCTACGACGTGGCCGCCGATCTCCAAGAGGGGTGCCGCTACGACCAGGTGGTGGCCGCTCTGGGCGGTGCCGGAGAGACGGTGGATCGCCCCGACGAAATCGCCCCCGCCCTCAAGCGAGCCCTCGGCGCTGGCGTGCCCTATGTGGTCAACGTGATCTGCGACCCCGAGCACGCCTACCCCCGCCGCTCCAACTTGGGCTGAGATCTTGGCGAAGCCCTGTTCTCAGTTTGGGAAGGGGGTGGGTAGGCTACTGCGGCAAGACAAAGGGAGAGGCTGTGATCGACGAGTCTGTTGTTGCCGGCACGCTGTCGGAGGCGTTGAAAACCGGGGGCGAGTTCGCCGAGGTCTTCGTGGAGGACCGGCGCTCGTCGTCGGCGCTGCTCGACGACGGCAAAGTGGAGGAGCTGAGCTCGGGGCGAACCCGGGGAGCGGGAATCCGCGTAGTGGTGGGCGATACCACCGGCTTCGCCCACACCTCCGACTTGACTGAGGCCGGTTTGGCCAAGGCGGCTCGGGCCGCGGCTTCCGCGGCCCGGGGTGGAGGCGGGGGCCACCAGGTTGTGGCTCTTGATCGGGTGGATGCGCCTGCCCCCCAAGAGGTGCAAGTGCTGCCCGAGACGGTGGCCAAGGCCACCAAGGTGGAGTTGCTGGGCCGGGCTGACGAGGCCGCCCGTGCGTCCGGCTCGGCCATAACCCAGGTGTCGGCCCGTTACGCCGATGGGCGCCGCCGCATTCTGGTGGCCAACAGCGACGGGCTGCTGGCCGGAGACGACCAGGTGCGCACCCGCTTCGCGGTGTCGTGCGTGGCGGTGGGCGACACCGGCATGCAGACCGGGTTCGAGAGCGTGGGGCGTCCCATCGGATTCGAGCTGTTCGACGAGTACGAGGTGGACGCCCTGGCCCGCACCGCGGCCAATCGGGCGCTCACCAAGCTGGCCGCCCAGCCCGCTCCCAGCGGCTCGATGCCGGTGGTTATCGGACCCGGCGGCGGCGGGGTGCTGTTCCACGAGGCCTGCGGACACGGCCTAGAAGCCGACTTGGTGGCCAAGCAGGCCTCGGTGTTCCGCAACCGGGTGGGTGAGCAGGTGGCCCACCCCGAGGTCACCCTCATCGACGACGGGACCATGGCCCGGGAGTGGGGGGCCTACGCCATCGACGACGAGGGCCGACCGGCCCAGCGCAACGTGCTCATCGAGAACGGCGTGCTCACCGACTACATGTGGGATCTGCTGCGGGCCCGCAAGGAAGGCCGGGAGAGCTCGGGTAACGGCCGCCGCCAGAGCTACCAGCACCTGCCCATGGTGAGGATGACCAACACCTATCTGGCCAACGGGTCCGAAGATCCTGCCGACATCATCGCCGCCACCGACCGTGGGGTGTATGTGGCCCACCTGGGTGGCGGCCAGGTGAACACCGCCACCGGCGATTTCGTGTTCGGAATGAGCGAGGCCTATCTGATCGAGAACGGCAAGATCGGCTCCCCGATCCGGGAGGGCAACCTCATCGGGAACGGCCCTGAAGTGCTGGCCGGTATCGAGGCGCTGGGCAACGACTTCGTCATGGGGTCGCCCGGCACCTGCGGAAAGGACGGCCAAGGTGTTCCGGTGGGCGACGGCACTCCCACACTGCGAGTGGCGTCGATGACCATCGGCGGAACCGCGGCGTGACGGCTCGCCACGCGGGGTTCAGCATCAAAAGGACTACGGCATGAACCCTGAGGAGCTGTTGGAGATCGCCGAGCGCATCGTGGGCTGGGGCCGTGACGGCGAACAGATCGAGGCAGTGGTCGGCCACAGCCAGGAGACCGATGTTCGGGTCTACGAAGGCGAGATCGAGTCGCTGTCGGTGGCCGAGTCGCAAGGCGTGGGCATCCGGGTCATTGCCGACAACCGCCAGGGGTTCGCCCACGCTGGAACCCTCGATCCGGCGGTGCTGGAGGAAACCCTGGCCGAGGCCCGCGACAACGCCGTGTTCGGCTCCCCCGACGAGTTCTTCGGCCTAGCCGAGCCCGACGGGGTGGACCCTCCGGAGCTCGACCTCTACAACGAGGCCCTGCTGGAGGTGAGCACCGAGGCCAAGATCGATATGGCGCTGGAATTGGAACGGGCGGTACTGGCCGGCGATCCCCGCATCGTGGGAGTGGAGTCGGCCGACTACGGCGACGCCTTGAGCGCCGACGCCATTGCCACCACCACCGGCATCCGCAGCACGGGAAGGGACACCTCGTGCTACCTCACCGCCTACTCGCTGGCCTCCGAAGGCGAGGAGACCCAGACCGGCTTCGGGTTCTCGGTGGGCCGAGAGCCCGGCACCCTCGACGTGGTGGTCGCGGCGAGCGACGCGGTGGAGCGGGCCACTCGGATGCTGGGGGCCACCCAGCCCCCCACCGAGCGGGTCACCGTGGTGCTCGACCCCTTCGTGACCGCCCAGTTCCTGGGCATCATCGGCAGCACCCTGTCGGGCGAGGCGGTGCTCAAGGGCCGGTCGCTGTTCGCCGATCGACTGGGCGACCAAGTGGCCGCGGCCACCGTCACCCTGGTGGACGACCCCACCAACCCGGAGGCGTTCACCGCCTCTGACACCGACGGCGAGGGCCTGGCCACCCGGCGCAACCTGCTCATCGGCGGTGGCCAGCTCGAGCAGTTCCTTCACAACAGCTACACCGGGCGGCGCTCAGGGTCGGCCTCCACCGGCTCAGCCGTTCGGGGATACGCCAGCACCCCCGGAGTGGGCTGCCAGGCGCTGTCACTGGTGCCCGGCGACCGGCCGCCAAGCGAGCTCATTGCCGGCATAGACAACGGGGTTTTAGTGCAGGGGGTGTCGGGGCTGCACTCAGGGGTGAACCCGGTAAGCGGCGACTTCTCCACCGGCGCTGAAGGGCTGCGCATCCGCAACGGCGAGTTGGCCGAGCCGGTGAGGGAGATCACCATCGCCTCCACCCTCCAGCGGATGCTGTTGGACGTGGCCGCGGTGGGCTCCGACCTCACCTGGTTGCCAATGAGCTCGGCGGGAGTGTCGTTGGTGGTGGCCGAAGTCACCATGTCCGGCGCCTAAGGGCTAGCCCCAGGCCACGAGGCCATGTCGGTTCTGCACGCCATTCTGCTGGGCATCGCCCAGGGGCTGACCGAATTCCTGCCGGTGTCGTCCAGCGGACACCTCCAGATCATCCCCTGGCTGGCCGATTGGAACGACTTCGAGGGCAACGACGACCTCAAGAAGGCCTTCGACGTGGCCCTCCACCTGGGCACATTGGTGGGGTTGGTGGCCTGTTTGCGTCGCGAGGTGTGGGCATTGGTGCGAGATGGGGTTGCCGCTGTGTCCCGGCGACAAGCAGCGATGACTGCCGAGGGCCGGCTGGGCTGGCTGTTGGTTTTGGCCACCGTGCCCGCCGCGGCGGTGGGGGTGGGGCTGCGGTCGGTGATCGACGAGGCCGACGACGAGGTGTGGCTCACCGCGGTGATGTTGGCAGTGTTCGGCGTTCTGCTGTGGTGGTCCGATCGACGTCATGGCCAGCGGCACACCGAGGACGTCGGGGTGCGCGACGCCGTGCTGCTGGGTTTGGCCCAGGCCTGCTCTCTCCAGCCGGGCGTCTCACGCTCGGGAGTGATCATCACCGCCGGGCGGCTGCTCTGCTTCGATCGCGAGACCGCCGCCCGCCTGGCCATGCTGATGAGCGTGCCGGTGATCGCGGGGGCCGGCGTCTATCAGTTCATCGACATCGGCGGGTGGGGAGGCATCCCCGCCGATGCCCGGGCCGCTTTCGCGTGGGGCACGGTGGTATCGGCAGTCACCGGTTTCGCCGCGGTCAAGGGACTGCTGGCCCTAGTGCGCACTCGCAGCTTCGGCCCGTTCGCGGTGTACCGGGTGCTGGTGGCCCTTCTGGTGCTTAGCCTCATAGCAGCCTCGGTTCGCTAAAGGCGACACCTCTCAACCGGCCTGGACCAAAGCCAGGGTCACCGATCCCTGGACTACCGCGGAGGCCACCGGAAGCAGCTCTTGGCCGGTGACGGCGATGGTGACGGCGTGCTCGGCCCTGTCGGTGACCATCGCGGCAGTGGCCACGGTGAGCGTGGCTTGGGTCTGGGTGCCGCCGTCGCCAGGCAGGGGCAGTGTCACCAGCACATCCACGAGGTCGCCGGGGGCCAGCGGGGGCAGAGCGGTGTGGGCGGGTATGGCCACCTCGGTTCGATCCCCTATGGGCAACCCGCCCAATCGAGCCGCGGTCACCACCTCACCGGTGTGGATGGCGGATGACGCCACTTCGTCGCCGCGGAGGGCGGCCACCGCTCCGGCAGGCAGGGTGAGAGCCGGGTGCCGTCGGGCTTCGGCATTTTGCTCACTCAACTGCTCTCCGGCTTCGATGGGTTGGGTGGCCACGATTACCGGGGTGAGTTCGCCCAGTGACGGGCCGCCTCCGGCCATGGCGGCGATGGCGGCTACCACCAGTCCGGTGATCGCTGCGGCCATCGCCACCACTATCCAGTAGCTGCGCCGCCCGCCCGGCAGTCGGGCTAGAAGCGAGCCCCGCCAGGTGAGGGCTTGGTCGTCGGATTCGGGAGATGCGGCCACCAGCGCGCGCCTTCGCGATGCATGATGCGGGGGAAGCGTCGCTCAGGTTAGCTGCGGTTTGGGTCGTTGGGAAGGGTCAGGATTCCGGCAGGGGCGGGTCGATGCCGTTGGTGCGGTTGGAGCAGTCGGGGAGATTGCGGGCAATGGCCCGAATGGCGCCGAACAGCACTGCTCGCATTTTGTCGACGTTCTGGGCGAAGAAGGCGAACACCTCGTCTTGGGTGACCGGCTCGATGTCGGGATCGTCGTCCAGGCCCACGTCGTAGTCGGTGACCAGCGCAGCGGTGGCATAGCAGATACCCAGCTCGGCGGCCAGGGCGGCCTCGGGGTACTGGGTCATCCCCACCACGTCCCAGCCGTTGTCGCGGAACCAGCGGGACTCGGCCCGAGTGGAGAAGCGGGGGCCCGAGATCACCGTCATGGTGCCCCCATCGTGGGCGGTCATGCCCTCGGAGCGGGCGGCGCCAAGCAGCGCCTGGCGGAGCTCGTCGCAGTAGGGGTCGGCCAGCGAGACGTGGTTGGTGACGGTGTCGAAGTAGGTGTCGGCCCGGCCCGAAGTGCGGTCGACCAGTTGGTCGCACACCACTATGTGGCCAGGAGCGAGCTCACGACGCAGCGAGCCGCAGGCGCTTGGTCCGAATATGGCCCGAACCCCGGCTTGTCGCAGGGCCCACAGGTTGGCCCGGTAGTTGACCTTGTGGGCCGGATATCGGTGGCCGGGGCCGTGGCGAGCCAGAAATACCACCTCGATATCGTCTACCAAGCCGATAGTGAGTGGCCCCGACGGTGGACCGAAGGCATCGTCGCCGGGAACTTCTACGGCATCGTCCAGCAGGGAGTAGAGACCGGAGCCGCCGATGACGCCGATCTCAGGCATGGCTAGTGGTGTGTCGCAGGAATAGCGCCGTGGATCGCGACGGCAGCGGCGTTCCTCGCAAGGCGCACCGACGCAGCCATACCCGGAGCGTACGGCAAGGAGGAGCAACGCCGCGAGGGGCGTCGATGCCTAGCAGGACACGAGCGATTATTCCTGCGACACACCACTTAGTCGTCGGAGGAACTGGAGGCGGCTTTGGCCGGTTCGCGGCTGGAGGACTCCGATGAGCTGCTGTCGGACTTGCCAGCGTCAGGCTTCGCGGCGTCGGACTTCTCTGAGCCGTTGGAGCTGTCGCCGTTGGTTGAAGAGCCGGCCACGGTGGATGACTTGGCCCCTGAGCGGCTGTCGTTGCGGTAGAAGCCGTCGCCCTTGAAGGTGATGCTGGGGACGCTGAAGACCTTGGAAACCTGGCCCTTGCCGGGCTGGGTGCAGGCGGCGGGGCTGGCGATCGAATCGGCTTTGGGGCAGAGCGTCAGGGAATCTTCGGAGAACGACTGGATGACTTCGAAGAGGGTGCCGCAGGTTTGGCAGTTGTAGTCGTAGGCGGGCACGGAGTTAAAGGATAGGGGTGGGTTGTGTTTGTTGGCTATCTGAGGGTGGTACCAGCCTCCGGCAGGCTGGCGGGTCCCACTTTTGTATTGTTGGCGCGTGGACTGGGCATGGTGGCTCGTGCTGGCCGGCTATGCGTGGGGGACGTTTCCCGGCGCGCTTTTGGTGGGGAGGTATACGGGGCACGATCCGACGCGGGAGGGGTCGAAGAACCCGGGGGCCAGCAATGTGTACCGGGTGGCGGGGCGGTGGCCGGCTGCTTGGGTTCTGCTCAGTGATGTGGGAAAGGGATTCATCGCTGCCGGGCTGGGCCTGATCTTCGGCGACCAGTTGATTGGGGCAGCGTGTGGTGCGGCCGCGGTGGTGGGCCATATCGTGCCGCTGGGACGCTACCGCGAAGGGGGCAAGGGGGTGGCCACCTTCGAGGGAATGCTGTTGGCCCTCACCCCGGTGGTAGGGGTAATTCTCATCGGCGTGTGGGCGGTGGCTTTGGCCGGCACCAAGCGGGCTGGCGCGGCCTCGCTGGTGGCGACGGCGGCTGCGCCGGCGGCGGTGGCCATCCAGGGGTGGCCGGCGCCCGACGTCGGCGTGGCGATTGGGGTGACGGTGGTGGTTGTCGCCCGCCACCATGAGAACATTCGCCGCATGTGGCGACGACAAGAACCGGCTCTCTGGTGATGATTCCGCTGGCTGAAGCCCAGGAGCGGGTGCTGGCGGGGTGCAACCTGCTGGACGAAGTGGTCGTTGGGGTAGACCACGCCCGAGGGCTGGTCACCACTGAGACCGTGGTGGCGCCTGAGCTGGTTCCCCCATTCGACAACACGGCGATGGACGGTTTTGCGGTGCGATCGTCCGACGTGGCCGATGCGCCGGTGACTCTGGCCGTTGCGGGCACGGTGGCCGCGGGCGTGCCGCCCGATATCACTGTGGGCGCCGGACAGGCTGTGCGCATCATGACCGGGGCAGTCATACCCCCCGGTGCCGACGCAGTGGTCATGGTGGAACTCACCGAGACCAGTCCCGACGGCACCGGGGTGACCGTGGCCCAGTCGGTGCCCGCGGGCAACCACATTCGCCGGGCCGGCGAGGACCTGACGGTGGGCCAGACGGTGTTCGGGCCGGGAGAGGTTCTGACTCCCGGGCACTTGGGAGTGCTCACCAGCCTGGGCATGTACCAGGTGAGGGTGCGGCCGAGGGCTCGAGTGGGGGTCATGTCCACCGGCGACGAGCTGGTCGAGGGGCCGCAGCCGCTGGAGATGGGCCAAATCCGCGATTCCAACCGGCACACGCTGTTGTCTTTGCTGGCTGAGGCCGGGTGCGAACCGGTGGATTTGGGCAGCATGGCCGATGACGAGGATGAGATTGCCGCCGGCATCCGGGCGGGAGTGGAGAAGTGCGACGCCCTTTTGACCTCGGGTGGGGTGAGCATGGGCGACTACGACTACGTGAAGAAGGTGCTCGACGAGATCGGCGACATGTCTTGGATGCAGGTGGCCATAAAGCCGGCCAAGCCGCTGGCGTTCGGTCTGGTGCAGGGCATCCCGGTGTTCGGGCTGCCGGGCAATCCGGTGTCGTCCATGGTGTCGTTCGAACTGTTCGCCCGGCCCGGCCTGCGCAAGATGATGGGCCATCCTCCCGATACCTGGCATCGCCAGCCGGTGATGGGCCGCGTGGCCGAGGGGTTACGCCGCCGACCCGACGGAAAGACCCACTTCGCCCGAGTTCGAGTCGAGTACGCCGACGGCGAGTTCCTGGCCCGATCGGCCGGAGGCCAGGGATCGCACCAGCTGTCGGCCATGGCCGCAGCCGACGCCCTAGCCGTGCTGCCCGACGGCGACGGCCTCGACGTCGGCGAGGCGGTGTCGCTGCTCATCCTGCGCTGACCGCGAGCCAACCGGCCCCGGATTGGCTTTCCACAGTGTGTTCGGCGCCTTATTCGGCCAGAATGGGGGGAGTGAGCGTGCCGCTGATCGACACCTTTGGACGGGTACACCGGGATCTCCGTATCTCGATAACCGACCGATGCAATTTCCGCTGCACGTATTGCATGCCCGCCGACGGGCTCGACTGGCTGCCCCGCGAAGACCTGCTCACCTTCGAGGAAATCGAGCGCATCGCCAAATTGATGGTCGACCGCTTCGGCATAGACAGCATCCGCCTCACCGGCGGGGAGCCCACTGTGCGGGCCAACTTGCCGGTGCTGGTGGAGAAGCTCGCGGCCTTGGGCGTCGATCTGGCCCTGACCACCAACGGGGCTACCCTGGGTCTTCTGGCCGAGAAGCTGGCCGCCGCCGGGTTGCGGCGGATCAACATCTCTCTCGACTCCCTTCGACCCGAGCGGTTCGAGGAGTTCACTCGCCGGGACGAATTGGACCGGGTGCTCGACGGAATCGACGCCGCCCTGGCCGCCGGACTCAACCCGGTGAAGGTCAATGCGGTGATGATGCGGGGCATCAACGACGACGAGATCGTGGACTTCGCCCGGTTCGGCCGAGACAAGGGCGTGGAGGTCCGGTTCATCGAATTCATGCCGCTGGACGCCGACCTCTCGTGGAGCAACGACAAAGTTGTCACCCTCGACGAGATCGTGACCACGGTGGGCGAGGCGTTTCCCCTGGCCCCCGTTGAGCGATCCCATTCACCGGCCGCGGTATGGCACTACGCCGACGGCCAGGGTTCGTTCGGGGTGATCGCCAGCGTGACCGACGCCTTCTGTGGAAATTGTGACCGGGTACGGCTCACCGCCGAGGGCATGTTCCGCAACTGCCTGTTCGCAGTAGATGAGCACGACCTTCGGGAGCTGGTGCGCTCGGAGGTCAGCGACGATGAGATCGCTGCCGTCATCTCCGATGTGGTCAAGGACAAGTGGGCCGGGCACGCCATCAACCAGGTGCACTTCATCCGCCCCGGCCGATCGATGTCACAGATCGGGGGCTGATGTGACATGGGGTCTTGCGTGACTAGGGGGCTGATGTGACCGACGTCGGATTCACCCACCTCGATCCTCTCGGCCGGGCCCGCATGGTGGACGTAACTCCCAAAGATCCCTCGCACCGCCGGGCCATTGCTCGGGCCAAGGTGTTCATGAGTGCCGACACCGCCTCAGCGGTGGCCCGGGGTGCCATCGGGAAGGGGGATGTGCTGGCGGTGGCCCGGGTAGCGGGGATCCAGGCGGCTAAGCGCACTCCCGAGCTCATCCCGCTGTGCCACCCGTTGCTGGTGGGGGCGGTGTTGGTCAACTTCAGGATCGAGGACACCTACATCGAGATCGAGGCCGAGGTGGAAACGATCGACCGGACCGGGGTGGAAATGGAAGCCCTCACGGCCTGTTCGGTGGCCGCTCTGACGGTTTATGACATGTGCAAATCGCGGGACAAGGAGATGGTGATCGGAGAAATCGCCCTGTGGGAAAAGACAGGTGGGCGCTCTGGTTCTTATCGGCGTTTGGAGGATGCCGACTCGACCTACAACGACTGACCGTATCCCCCTGAAATGCCTGCTGAAGACGGGGTGGCGCGGGTGGACTTTCTGTAGTAGAACCGTAACAAGTGTTAAGTCCCTGTAATGTCCATCTGCCTATTGCCGTAGCGCGTTCAGACAGCCTTCGCGAAGGGTGCAGGCACGACCATCCACCAGTGAGCCCACTAATAGGGCTTACGATTAATCGTGCAAGGGACCCCCGAGATTGGTGACATCAGTGTTGCTCATGATCTTGGCAGCTGCATGGGCTGCCTTTTTGCTACCGCCCCTGATTCGCCGGGCGCGTAACGGGCAATTCGGGTTTAGGCGGCGCACGCCGCAGTTGGGTTTCCGCGCTCCGCTTCGCTCTGTGAATCCCCGTCTGGCTGAGCGGGGTGCCATGGCCGCTCCAGTGGTGGCCCTTCGGCCCAATATCACCCTGCCGCCTCGGGTGTACGCTAATCAGATGGCTTCGAATTCGAATCGAGGGATACCCCGGACTTCGATCGACGCCCGCCGCCGTCGGCGCCGCATCCTGGTGACGCTTATCGTGGGTGCGCTGGCCTCCTTCGTCTTCGCCGTCTATCTGGGCGGATTCGCCTTAGTGGTACACCTGCTGATTGACGCCTTGCTGTTGGGCTACGCCATGCTGCTGGTCCAGCACCAAAGAACCCGCGAGGATCGGCTCAATCCGGTCGGTGCCGACGACTCACAGCCCCGCTCCTGGGACGTGGCCTCCGGCGGCCAGCGCTGATCTCTTCTTCCCGCTGACACCCGCTCATTCCAATCGCGGTTCGGCGCGTCTCCCCCATTAGGCTTGATTCGGCATTTGGGGCTGTAGCTCAGTTGGCTAGAGCGCCTCGTTCGCAACGAGGAGGCCGGCGGTTCGAGTCCGCTCAGCTCCACTCCGCGCCGAGTCGGTAGCGTGTTCTTTCGATGACCGGGGACTTTGACGCCGCCCTAGAAGGATTCATCCGAGCGCGCTTGGGCGAGGTTTACGGGCTTCGGGTGGAAGGCGAGGCTCGGGCCATCGGAGGGCAGTCACGGGAGAATTGGCCGTTCGATCTGCATTGGCAAGATGGCGGGCAGTCGCACCATCGACAGCTGTTCTTGCGGCGTGATCCGGTGGGCAGCGTGCTCGAAACCGACCGCAGGGTGGAGTTTGAGGTGCTGCGGCGGTTGCACGACCAGCCGGTGCGATCTCCCGAGGTGGTGTGGCTGGACGCCGACGGGTCGGAACTGGGCCGCCCGGCGATGGTGATGACCCGCTATGACGGCCACAACGACCACTTCATTCTGCAAGGAGGCGACGGTCGGCCCGACGAAGACTCCCGAGTGGGGATCGCCTCGCAGATGGTGGATCTGATGATCGAGATTCACGCTCTGGACTGGAAAGGCGCCGGACTAAACGAGGTTCTGGCTGTGCCCGCTGATCCGGCGGAGGCGGCCATCGACGAGTGGGCCGCGGTGATCGAGCGCCAGTCATTGGAGCCCCAGCCGGTGCTGGCCTATATCGAGCAGTGGATGCGCCGCAACCGGCCCGAGCCCGGCGAGATCACCGTGGTCCACGGTGACATAAAGCCGGGCAATGTACTGTTCGACGGCAACTTGGTGCAGGTGCTGCTGGACTGGGAGACCGTGCACTTGGGCGATCTCGCCGAGGATGTGGGATGGGTGACCAACCCGCTCCGCCGGGTCGAGCACCAGATTCCCGGACGGTGGGAGGCGGCAGATCTGGTGTCGGCCTATGAGGCTCGCACCGGCCGGACCGTCGACCGGGATGCGCTGCGATTCTGGCAGGTGCTGGCCAACTACAAGCTGGCGGCCATCGTCATCACCGGGGTGCGCAGCTTCTGTGACGACCGCACCCTTCGGGTGTGGTTAGGAGCTGGACAACTAGCCAAATTGCTTTTGGCCCAGACCGCGGAGGAGTTGGGATGAGACCGACATTGAGCGAGCAGATTGAGGAGCATCTGGGATGAGACCGACATTGAGCGAGCAGATCATCGGGGCCCGCCGAGTGCTGGTGGAGTTGGCCTCCCCCGAAGTGTCTGACTCCTATACGCAGGAGCAGATCGCCTTTGCGGCCGCGGCTCTGGAGCACGCCGCGGCGCGATGGTCTGAGGTGCTGCCCGATCTGGTGATCGACATTCGGGCTCTGGAAGAGGTCTTGGGCATCGAACCCGCGGCGCTAGAGGAAGCCGTGCCCGGCGTTGTCGACTACGAGGCAGCCGACGTATACCACCGGAGCCTGCGGGCCCAGCTCACCGATGAGATCATGAGCGGGTCTGAGCAGTCCCCCGCGGTGCGGGCCTACTTGGCCGATTCCACAGAAAGGCTGAAGTAGCCATGCTCGGACCCCTTGACGACACCCTGTGGCACCAGATTGCCGAGCCGTTCGAGCACGTTGGCACGTCTGATCCCCGGTTCTTCGACCGCTACTGGTTCGCCATCTACGACCCGGCCGGACAGGCCGCGGTGCAGTTCACCATGGGCTCCTACAACAACATGAACGTGATCGACGGCGGGGTGGTGATGGTGCGGGGCGGCACCCAGCACAATCTGCGGGCGTCGCGGGCGCTGCGCCCCCGCTTCGAGCCCGAGGTGGGGCCGATGCGGGTGGAGCCGACGGTCCCGCTGGAAGAGCTGAGGGTGATCCTGGCCCCCGGCGATCACTCCATCGCCTGCGATCTGGTGTGGCGGGCCGAGCTGGCCCCGGAGATCGAGAAGCCCCACGTAGAGCGGGAGCGGGGCCGGGTGGCCCAAAACTACCAGCGGTTCAACCAGGTGGGGGTGGTGGACGGCTGGATCACAATCGGCGACGAGGGCTTGGAGGTGGATGGCTGGTGGGGCGGCCGGGACCACTCCTGGGGAGTGCGCCCCTCCATGGGCATCCCCGAGCCGGTGACCGGGCCGCCCCGCCGCCACAGCGAGGTGGGCACCTTGTTCTACTTCCTGTTCTTCTCCACCAACCATCGGGCCGGGCACGTGCAGATCATGGAGCGGGGAGCGGAGCGGGTCTACCTCACCGGGCTGATCCGGGATCGGGACGCTCCCGACACCGACGGCCACGTCACCCAGGCCGATCTTTCACTGGACTTCTTCGCCGACACCCGTCGGTTCTCGTCGGCCGAAATGGCAGTGCAACTGGACGACGGGCGGTCGCTGCGGCTCGGCTCGGCACCGCTGGGTTCGGCGGTGGCCATGGCCGGGCTGGGGTACAGCGGCGGTTGGGACGACGAGCTCGGCCTCGGCGTCTATCGGGGCGAGTCCTACGTCGAGCACGAGATCTGGGACGTGAGCCACCCCGCCGATGTTGTAGCGACCTCCGGTGAGGTGTTCACGCCGATGCACCGCATCGCCCCGGTCACGGTCACCACCAACGACCCCGAAGAGTCCGGCACCGGCAGCCTCACGATGATCGCCAACGGCCGACTTCCTCAGTACGGCTTGGACTGAGCTCCCCCCAGATCAAGGCACGTCAGGGAGGTTGGTGAAGCCTCGGCCGTCGGCGCGGCGGTACCAGCCCTGGGCGGTCATCGTGCCGCCATCGACGGGGATGGTCTGGCCGGTCATGAAACGGGACTGATCGGAGGCCAAGAACAGGGCCACCTCGGCGAAGTCGTCGGGGTTTCCGAAGCGGCACAAGGGGATATTCCGGGTTACCTGCTCGAGGGGTCGGCCCCGCAGCATCTGGTCGAGGGGGGTTTGCAGTGTGACGGCCATGTCGGGAGCGATGCAGTTGACCCGGATATTCTGGTCGGCCATTTCCAAGGCGATTGATCGGGTGAACGCGATGATGGCGGCGTTGGACGCCGAATACACCGCGATCCGGGGCATGGCCCGCAAGGCCTCCACCGTGGACACGTTCACGATGGTGCCGCCGCCCCCTTCCACCATGGTGGGCAGGAATGCATGGGTGCAGCGCAATACGTGGCGGAAGGTGATGTCGATCTGGGCATCCCAGTCGGCCTCGGTGGTCCTGATGAACTTGCCCGCACCCGGCCGGTAGTCGCCCACGTTGTTCACCAGCACGTCCACTCGGCCCTCGCCGAACTCCACCGACGCCCGGTGGAACTCGGCCACTACCGCGGCGTTGGTAATGTCGCCCACCACCGAGATGGCCCGCCCTCCGGCCTCGGTGATGTCGCCCACTGCGGTGTTGGCCAAGTCGGCGTCGATGTCGTTGACCACCACTGCGGCCCCCGCCTCGGCGAACAACCGGGATATGCCGCCCCCGATACCCCCGCCTCCACCGGTGACGGCTGCGATCGTGTTGGCTAATGGCGTTGCGCTCGGCATCCGGGCTTTCTAGCGCATGCAGCGGTCGGCCTGTGAATTGGTCAGGCCGACCGGTGCGGCCCGGTCAGGCGGTCGGGCCTACTCGCGGCTAACGCCGTCGGCGGGCGAGGTCCAGGTCTTGGTCGGCCAGCTCGTCGGCCAGCTCCAAGTAGCGCCGCAGCCGGCCCGAATCCACGTTGCCGGCCACTGCACACCCGGGCTGGCCCTGGTGCCAGCAGTCTTCGGCGAAACGGCAGTCTTGGTCGAGGGCGTCGATCTCGGCGTAGGCCGCGGCCAGCCCCTCCCACGCATCCCACGGCCCCACGGCTCGGATGCCGGGCGTATCCACGATCGATCCCCCGTTGGGGAGCGCGATGAGCCGCCGGGCGATGGTGGTGTGGCGGCCCCGGGCGTCGCCCGCCCGCACTTCTTGGGTGTTCTGGACCTCGGTCCCCACCAGAGCGTTGATGAGCGTGGATTTGCCCACTCCTGACGGTCCCAGCAGCGCCAGCGTGCGGTTGCCCTCCAGCAGGGCGGTCATTTGATCGAGGCCCTCGCCCCGCAACGCGGCGGTGACCACCACCGACGCCCCTGGCGCCAGGGCGGCCGCCTTCTCGGCGTCCCGCTCGGGGCGGCGGCGAAGATCGGCCTTGGCCAGGATGATCGCCACCGACGCGCCCGACTGCCAGGCCACCACGCAGAAGCGCTCGAGCTGGGCCGGATTGATGCGCCGGTCGAGGCCGTGTACCACCCCCACCACATCGACGTTGGCTACCAGTGTTTGGGCTCGGGCGTGCTCGGCCGGATCTCGCCGCACCACCAGGGTGCGCCGCTCCAGCACCTGTTCCACTGTGGGGATGTCGTCAAGGTCGGGAACTACGGTGACCCAGTCGCCGGTTACCGGAGCCACATCGCCTTGGGCTCGCTGGGAGTCGGACGAGACCCGGATCTGGCCCTCGTCGGTCATCACCTCGCACTCGCCCCGGTCCACCTGCACCACCCGGCCCAGTCGTCCTCCCTGGCTCTGGGCCAACTCCCGCCACTGTTGGTCAGCGCCCAAAGCCTCCAGCGGTGTCATCGGCTAGCGATTGGCACGATTTCCATATTCCGGCTCCAAGTAGCGGGTCTATTGGCCCAAACAGTGGAAAATCACAATAGCCTTAGTCCCACACGACCGGATGAAGAACACCCGGGCCACTCACTCTTCGGGAGTCAGAAATGAGCGAATCCGAAACAGCCGTTTCAGGCGAGCGCCGGGCGGCCATCTCCCCGTTCCAAGCGATCTCCGCCGGCATTGTGGCCGCCGGCGGTGCGCTCGGTTTGAGCGAGATCTTGTCGGGGTTGAGCCGCAAGATTCCGTCGCTGGTGGTCTCGGTGGCCGAGGAGATTGTGGACATCACCCCCGGCTTCATCGCGCGCTGGTCCATCGACACCCTGGGGACCGCGCAGAAGCCCGCGCTGGTGTGGGGCATCGTCATCGTGTCGATTCTGCTCGGCGCAGTGTTGGGCTGGCCGTCCCGCAAGCGCTGGTGGGTGATGCCTGCCGGGCTGGTGGTGTTTGCCGTGGTCGGCGGGTGGGCCGCGGCCCGCAATCCCCTGTCCAGCGACGGCTTGGGATGGATGTCGGGCCTCTTGTCGGGGGCTTTCGGCATTGCGGTGTTCATGAGCCTGTACGCGCTGGCCCTCTTTTCCCGGCTGTCCAGGGAAGAAGAGCCTTCGGAGGACGAAGCCCGACCGGTGCCAATGGTCGGGAGGGGCCGGTTCAACGACCGGCGTCGCTTTGTGGGCGCAGTGGGCATCATGGCCGGGGCCTCGCTAGCCGGTGGCCTGCTCGGACGATGGCTGCGGCGGCGCGACACCGTTGAAGGGGCTAGGGAGGGTGTTGCCGAAGCCCTCCAAGGCCGCACAATCGCCACCCCCACCGCCCGGGCCACACCAAGGCCCACCGAGTCGGCCTCGGAACCGGCTACCCCCACCGCGACGGCGACCCCCGAATCCGCCGGTGCCGAACCCACAGCAGAAGCAACGCCCGAGGCCACCGCCGAGCCCACACCCTCGGTCACCGCTGAGCCGTTGCGAGAGCCCAACTTCGACTACATCGCCGGGATCGCTCCCCTCATCACGCCCAACGAGGACTTCTACCTGATCGACACCGCCCTCTCGTATCCCCAGATCGACCCGGCCGACTGGTCGCTGCGGATCCACGGCATGGTGGATCAGGAGGTGGAGATCAGCTTCGATGAGCTGCTGGATCTGGGCCTGGTTCGAGAGCAAGTGACCTTGTCATGCGTATCCAATCGGGTGGGCGGCCGCTTGGTGGGCAACGCCGAGTGGGTGGGAGTCCCGCTGGCCACCGTGTTGGACCAGGCGGGAGTGCAGCCCCAGGCCACTCAGATTGTGGGGCGCTCGGTGGACCGGTGGACCGCCGGTTTTCCCACCGCGGTGGCGCTCGACGGAAGGATCGCCATGGTGGCGGTGCAGATGAATGGCGAGCCGCTGCCCATCTCCCACGGCTTCCCCGCCCGGCTGGTAGTGGCCGGCTTGTACGGCTATGTGTCGGCCACCAAGTGGCTGTCGGACATCGAGCTCACCACCTGGGAGGCATTCGACGGCTACTGGATCCCCCGCGGCTGGTCCAAGGAGGGGCCGATCAAGACCCAGTCCCGCATCGACGTGCCCCGCCGGGACTCCACCATCGACCCCGGTCCCACCGCGATTGCCGGGGTGGCCTGGGCCCCCACCCGGGCCATCGAAAAGGTTGAGGTACAGGTGAACAACGAGGATTGGGTGGAGGCCGAGCTCAGCCGAGAGACCACCATCAACTCCTGGCGACAGTGGATGGTGACCTGGAACGCCACCCTCGGTGAACACCAAGTAAGGGTGCGGGCCACCGACGGTACCGGGACCACGCAGACCTCGGAGATCAGCAATCCAGCGCCCGACGGGGCCACCGGCTGGCACACCATCCAGGTGAGAGCCGACGAGGCCTGATTCCCAGATCCCCCAGCAGTACTGGCCCGTCAGTCCTCAGACGTGCTGAGTTGTTTGATGATGTGCCTAGCCAGCCTTTCGTTGATTTCTCGGTGGCGGGGCACGGGCTGATAGGCACCAGTTACGGGATTGCGGTACCAGTCGTGCTTGGAGCCATGCCGAACCAGGACGGCGCCGGACGCTTGAATCTGCTTGATCAGGTCAACCCGCTTCATGCCTGGGCGGGGTGATCATGCCAGCGTGAGGTCGGCGACTCGGCGTACCCCGGGAAGCTCGCCGCTAGTCAGGTCGGCGTAGAGGTCGCGCAGATGCTGCTTGAGTTCGTCCAACGTCTCACCCTGCGTCCAATAGTCGGGGAATTCCTCCAGATACCCGAGCCACCATTCGTCTTCTTGCCAGTAGACCATCTTCGTCGTCGCCACGTCTGCGTCTCCCTGCTATCCGTTGGCTCGAACTCCCCGACGGGGGTCAAGCCGTTCGCTTTCCCTTGCTCATGCACCGTAGCGAACGCTGCCCTCACCACCCAAGAGGTTGTTCACAGCCCGGAGAGCACCCTCCCATTCAGCTTTCAGCCCAAATTGGTTCGGAAGTCCCACAGGCTTCGCAATCCAGGAAGTACTGCCCCATCTCCCTGCCAATTTGTGCCTTCTTGTAACCCTTTTGCGTTGACCCACAGGCAGGGTCACTCCGCAGGCATCGGCGTGTTCTCGTGGCACACACTGCACTGCCAGTAATCGTTGTAGTAGGGCCGCGTCCGCCTTCGCGCTTCTAATTTCTCTGAACCGCAATGCATGCATTGCGCAAGTGCAGGCCGTGCATCCGCAACACCGATGCGACCAACATGCCGCTCGGCAAGAAATCTAGCCACAGTCCGGGCCTCTGGCTTCTTCATGTTCCAAATCCCGTAATCCCCCTGACCCCTTATCTTGGTCAGCTTCGCGTTGCGACTGTGCAGCTTGAGTTCCTGGTTGATCTTGTCAGGCACTTGATCAGCTTTGGCCACGAACACTCGAAATGGCTCTTGGGGCTCCTTCCATCCATCAATCCTCTTTATCGTTCCCTTGTCGGACACAGCAACAATGGTTTGGATTGGGGCTCTTGCGAAGCCGCGCTGATCCGTTCCGTAAATGAGCCTGGCGACAGTGCGAATCCCGAATGGAAGTCTCCCAACAAGTTCTTCCGCATGCTGGTACAGGAACTTTCTAAGGAACTCCGACTGCCTCCGCGCTTGCTGAATTGGCGAGGGCATTCCCGTCTCGCAGTGGTCGTTGACACGGGTCCACTCATCTCCTCCCGAGCCATCAGACCGCACTTGTACCTCTCCTGTCACGGATTTGCACTCGATGATGAAGAACCCAAAGCGGTGTACGAGCAGGTGATCGATCTGGCACACTCCGGTGGAGTCATCGTGCTCTGGTTGGGCGGGGTCCTCGAGCCGCAAGCCGTGCAGAACGAAGATGTTCGGATCATCAGAGAAAAATCGGTGCAGATAGTGGGCCATTTGTTTCTCGGCGGCGATTCCGGCCTGTATACGTGGGTCTTGGTTGTGGGCAGCCTCTTTGAATTTCTTGACGATCATCGCGACATTTTGGCAAATCCCGTATGTCATCCCTGCGTCGGTCAGGTGCTGTCTGATCTGAGAGGCGGGTCGTCTACCCGGTGTGGCCGCCAGTAGATTTCCGGCAGATGGATTTCGACCTGACTCCCGCGGAGCGGGACTTCCGCGACGAGGTGCGGACGTGGCTGGAGGAGCACTTGGTGGGGGAGTTCGCCGGGCTGCGGGGCCGGGGCGGGATGGGTCAAGAGGACATTCCCGCCGAACAGCAGATTGCCTGGGAACGCGAGCTGGCCGGCGGCGGCTGGCTGGGCATCGACTTTCCCGCCCACTTGGGGGGCCGGGAGTGCAGCCTGTCGGAGCAGGTGCTGTTCCACCAGACCTACGTGGAGGCCCGGGCACCAGGGCGGCTGCCCAACATGGGGGTCACGCTGCTGGGACCGACTCTGGTGGCCTACGGCACCCCTGAGCAGCAGGAGCGGTTCGTGCCGCCGATCCTGTCGGGCGAGGAGTTCTGGTGCCAGGGCTATTCCGAGCCCAATGCCGGGTCGGATTTGGCCAACGTGGGCACCAAAGCGGTGCTCGACGGTGATCGGTGGGTGGTCAACGGCCAGAAGATCTGGACCTCGCTGGCCCAATACTCCGACTGGTGCTTCGTGGTGTGCCGCACTGATCCCGACTCGGCCCGCCACGCCGGGCTCTCCTACCTGTTGGTGCCCATGGACCAGCCGGGGATCGAGATTCGCCCCATCGTGCAGATCACCGGCGGTACCGAGTTCAACGAGGTGTTCTTCGACGATGCGGTGACCAATGCCGATCTGGTGGTGGGGCAAGTGGGCCGGGGCTGGGAGGTGGCCATGGGCACGCTGGCCTTCGAGCGGGGGGCCTCAACGCTGGGCCAGCAGACCTACTTCCGCCAGGAACTAGACGCGCTGCTGGCCGAGGCCCGGGCCAACGGCACCGCTGATGATTTGGTGATCCGTCAGGAGCTGTCCCAGGCCTACGCCACATTGGAGATCATGCGGTACAACAACCTGCGGATGCTCACCGTGGTGGACGCCGGTGGGGTGCCGGGGCCGGAAATGTCCATCGGCAAGCTGTTGTGGTCCAACTGGCACCGCTCGCTGGGCGAGTTGATGGTGGGGGTGCGGGGGGCGGACGCCATGGCGGTTGCGGTTGACGACGGTGAGGACTACTCGCTGGACCCATGGCAGCGCACGTTCCTGTACAGCCGAGCCCACACCATCTATGCCGGATCGAATGAGATTCAGCGGAACATCATCGGTGAGCGAGTCTTGGGGCTTCCTCGCGAACCGAGGTAATTGGATGAGGCCAGAGCGAACCAACTTGTTCGGGCTGCCGAGAGAACCGCGGTAATTGGCAAGCCAAATTGTTGGGCCTTCCCCGAGAACCGCGATGATTTCAAGTATCGGAAAGAGGAGCAGCCATGGCTGAGGCATACATCATCGACGCGGTCCGCACCCCGGTGGGACGACGGGGCGGCAGCCTCTCGGAGATCCACCCCGCGGACTTGGGGGCCCATCCCATCCTCGGGCTTCTCGATCGCACCGGTGTCGACCCGGCTGCGGTGGACGACGTGATGTACGGCTGTGTGGACGCCCTCGGCCCCCAGGCCGGCGACATCGCCCGCACCGCCTGGCTGGCCGCCGGACTGCCCGAACACGTTCCCGGAACCACCATCGACCGCCAGTGCGGATCGGCCCAGCAGGCCGTCCACTTCGCCGCTCAGGCGGTGATGGCCGGGGTGAACGACATGGTAGTGGCCGGCGGCGTGCAGAACATGAGCATGATTCCCATCGGCTCGGCCATGGAGGTGGCCCAGCATGTGGGGGTGGAAGACCCCGACCCCTTCACCGGTTCCGACGGCTGGGTTGATCGCTACGGCACCCAGGAGGTGTCGCAGTTCCGGGGCGCTGAGCTGATCGCCGAGCACTGGGACATCAGCCGTGAGCAGATGGAGGAGTTCGCGCTGGCCAGCCACGAGCGGGCGGCCACCGCCACCGACGAGGGCCGGTTTGCCAACGAGATACTGCCCCTGGCTGACCTGGAGTTCGACGAGGGCATACGGCGGGGCACCACCTTGGAGAAGATGGCCAGCCTGTCGCCGTTGGCCGAGGGCGGGCGGCTGACCGCCGCGGTGTCCAGCCAGATCTCCGATGCGGGCTGTGCCATGCTGATCGCCGGAGAGCAGGCGGTTTCCGACCACGGGTTGAAGCCCCGGGCCCGCTTCCACCACATGTCGGTGCGGGGCGCCGATCCCATCTTCATGCTTACCGGCCCCATCCCGGCCACCGAATATGCACTGGCCCGAACCGGCATGACCATCGACGACATCGACCTGTTCGAGTGCAACGAGGCTTTCGCCCCGGTGGTGCTGGCCTGGATGGGCGAGCACGACGTGCCCCACGAGAAGGTCAACGTGAACGGCGGGGCCATCGCTCTGGGCCACCCCCTGGGGGCCACCGGGGCCCGGCTGATGACCACCCTGTTGAACGAGCTGGAGCGCACCGGTGGCCGCTACGGCTTGCAGACCATGTGCGAAGGCGGCGGCCAGGCCAACGTCACCATCATCGAGCGCTTGTAGTCGGGGCGTGGCCGAATTCGCCGACAAGGTGGTGATCGTCACCGGCGCAGCCCGGGGCATAGGGCGGACCACGGCGGTTGAGTTCGCCGAAGCCGGGGCGACGGTCGTAGGGGCTGACCTAAATGCCGAGGCCCTCAACGATGTGGAAGAACTGTCGCTGCGACTGGGCGGAGATGTGGGCGACACCGGCGATGCCCACGCCATCATCGACGACACTCTGGCTGCCTTCGGGCGCCTCGACGTGCTGGTGAACAACGCCGGGGTATGGGTGCTCAAGCCCACCGCCGAGATCACCCCCGAGGAGTGGGACGACCAGCTCTCCACCAACCTGCGCTCGTTCTTCCTGCTCATCCGCCGGGCTTATCCCGCGCTGGCCGAGGCCAGGGGCAACGTGGTGAACGTGGCCTCCATCGCCGCGATGCGATTCACCACCCCGCATGTGGCCTACGCATCTGCCAAAGCCGGGGTGGTCGCCATGACCAGGGACTTGGCCGCCGAGTATGGCCCCGATGTGAGGGTCAACGCGGTGGCCCCCGGCCCCATCGACACTATGCACCTCACCGCTTCGATGACGCCCGAGGAGAAGGCCGACTTCGGCCGCCGCTACCCGCTGGGCCGCATGGGCGAACCCGAAGACGTGGCCCACGCCATCGTCTTTCTGGCCTCCCCCAAAGCCGCCTACATCACCGGCGCCACCCTCCCCGTCACCGGCGGAACCGAGTTGGGCGTCCCCAGCCTCTTCTAGCCTTCGGTTGAAATCCTCCAATTTCGTAATACAATAATCGAGTGTGGAGATCCACAGCTCGGCGAAAAAGCATGGATTCGGCGATCAAGAAATACTTCATGCTCTTGACCATGCCATGGCCGTCTTTGACTTGGACTCTGAGGGAGACCCTCCCAGGGTCCTGGCAATCGGACCGGACCCCTCCGGCAACATGCTGGAGATGATTTGGCTTGAGTTGAGCGACGGGGAGCGGCTTGTAATCCACGCCATGGCCCTCAGGCCTGCGTATTTCACACTCTTGGAGCTTGCAAAGCGGGAAGAACAGGAATGACCAACGAGAAGACATACCAAACACAAACCGGACGGGCGCTCACTGACGATGACGTAGAGAGCATTGCTGTCGAGGTAGAGACAACCGACTACGACGTTGAGGCGCTTCGTGCTCGCCGGCGGGGGCGCCCACCCATGGGTTCTGAGCCTTTGGAGGTTGTGACGGTACGGATCGAAGCTGAGCTCCGGGCTGCCATTTCTGCAAGAGCGGAGAAGGATGGCATGACGGTCAGCAGTGTCCACCGGGAAGCCTTGCGACAATTTCTCGACGTTCCAGAGTCGGCCTAGTTGCTGCCATAACTCTGACATCGACTGGCGGATGACTCCGTCTCAGCCCTCGATGCGGTCGATGAGGCCCCAGCTCAGGGCGGCGGTGGCGTCGATCTCGGTGTTGGTGAGGGCGAAGTAGCACAGGCGCTGGCGGCCGATGCGGCGGGCGATGCTGACGGTGCCGCCCGCACCGGGAACCAAGCCCATGGCCACCTCGGGCAAGCGGAAGGTGGTGTCGGGGTGGGCGGCCACGTCGTGGGCGTAGGCAGGCAGCTCCACGCCGGCGCCGACACAGGTGCCGTGGACCATGGCCCGGGTCTTGGCGGCCAGCCGGTCGATCCAGAAGGCGGCGCTGCGCACCGAGCGGACCCGATGGGCGGTGCCGGGGTCGGGAGTGGTGCCGAACTCGGCCAGATCGCCGCCGGAGCAGAACGTGGGCCCGGCACCCTCGAGCACGATGCCGTCGAGGGTGGGGTCGGCCCATGCGGCCCGAAGCTGTTCCACCAGCCCGTCGCGCATTTCGGCGCTGAAGGCGTTGTGGCGCTCGGGCCGGTTGAGGGTGAGCCGCAGGGTTGATCCGGCGCGCTCGGCCAGCACGGCGGGCTCGGGGTTGTCGGGAACCAGACGGCTGGGCTGGGAGGCCAGCCAACCTTGGAACTGGGGGCCGGACTGAAGGGTGGAGTAGGCCAGTGACTCGGCCACCAGCCCGTCGGCGGTGGAGCGGTCTCGGCTCAGGCGCAGGAGCTGGACCAGGGCCACTGCCGCGGCGGGCGATGCTGCTGCCGCGGCCGCGATCTGGTCGACCTCGTCGGCGGCCACGGCCAGCGGTACTTCGAGGTCGCCAGAGGCGAGCACGATGTCGAAGGGGTCGCAGATCTCGGCCAGCTTTGGGGCATCGGCGGGGTCCCGGTCGTCGGGCACGGAGGCCACGATCACAGCGGGGGTGCTCTTCACCAGATCGGCTGTTTCGGGCGACGGCCATTGCGACAGGTCGGCCGCGGTCAGCTCGACGAGAATCACCGGGCAGTCGGCCAGTCCATAGTCCTCCCCGGCGTAGGGGAGCGACAGCAGCGACCTGGCCTCAGCCAGACCTGTCGTTTGAACTGGCGAGCTCATCTCTTAGGATCCGGCGCAAGAGCTTGCCGGTCTCGTTGTAGGGCAGCTCGTCGCGCACCTCGATGCGGTCCGGGGTGCGTGACGACCTCATCTGAGTCTTCACGAACTCCTGGAGTTCGGCGATGTCCACCGTTTGCCCTTTGGCGGGCACCACCACCGCGGCCACCGCCTCGCCCCACTGCTCGTCGGGCACGCCGACCGCGGCGGCGTCGGCCACCGAGTGGTGGCTCAACAGCACGTCTTCGATCTCGCCGGGGGAGATGTTCTCCCCGCCCCTCACGATGATGTCGTCGATGCGGCCTTCCACGAACAGGTAGCCGTCGTCATCGAGCGAGCCGCCGTCGTTGGTGGGGAACCAGCCGTCGGGGGTGACCCGGGTGTTCCGCCCCAGGTATTCGCCTGAAACCTGCTCGCCTCGTACCCAGATCTCGCCGGAGGTGCCGGTGGGAACCGGTTCGCCCTCGTCGTCGCGGATGTCCACCTCGATGGCGGGCAGCGGTCGGCCCGCCGAGCCCAGCCTGGCCCGCACGGCGGGATCGTCGGAGCGGTGGGCTTCGCGGTGCTCATCGGGGCCGAGCACGGCCACCGTGGAGCTGGTCTCGGTGAGGCCGTAGGCGTTCACGAAGTTGGTCTCGGGCAGCAACTCCAGTGCTCGGGCGATGACCGGAGCGGGCATCTTGCCGCCGCCATACGACAAGGCCCGCAGCGAGGGGAGCCCGCCTCCGACGTCCTCCAAGTGGTCCACGATGCGGGCCAGCATGGTGGGCACCACCATGGCATGGGTGACACCCTCGGCACGGACCAGGTTCACCCAGTCGGCGGCGTCGAAGTTGGGAAGTTGCACGATGCGGCGCCCGGCGTACACCGAGCTCAAGATCGCGGCCATGCCGGCCACGTGATAGGGGGGTACCGACACCAGGGTGGCCTCGTCTTCGGACGCCCCCATGAACTCCACCGAGCCGATGATGTACGACACCAAGTGCTTGTGACGCAGTACCGCGGCCTTGGGCGCTCCGGTGGTGCCGCTGGTGTAGAGGAGGATGGCGATTTCGTCCGGATCGACGTTCCAGTCGCTGTCAGGGGCGCTGCCTTCGGCCCATTGGGACAGGAAATCGGGCCGCACAACCGCTCGCACGCCGTCAAGGTCGCCGATGGCCAACAGGGCGTCGTCATTGCACACCGTGACCGAGGGAGCTACTTCGGCGGCCAAATGGCGCAGCTCGGGCACCGTCAGCCGGTAGTTGAGGGGAACGAACGGCACTCCGGCCCAAGCCGAGCCGAAGAGCGCTATGGGCAGAGCCTCGCTGCTGACATCCACCAGGCTGACCCGGTCGATGCCCGCCTCCCTGAAGTGGGTTGCGGCGGCGCCGGACCGCTGGAACAGCTGCTCGTAGGTAAGCCCCTGCCCCTGGGATCCAACCGCGGTGCGGTCGCCGAAACCGCTGGAGGCCATCTCCAGCAGCATCATCAGGTTCATGGGCTCATTCTCTGCGGTGCGTCTCCCGGCGGGCGTTTGCCCTGGCTAGTCAGAGGCCGGGAGGGGTTTTGCCTCTTTCAGGCTCAGTGGCGTGTCCCCCAGTGCCAGCGAGCCGTCGCCGGGCTTGGTACACAGAACCTCGAGAGATTCGTCCTCGTTCACATAGCGCTTGCCCAGGGCGGTGCCATCGGCAGCACCGGCGGCAACCTCGCCGTTGCGCTCGGCATCGGCCGGATCGGCCATCGGCGAACCGCCGCAGGTGATGTCCACATCGCCGCTTGGTGCTTTCACCACGATCAGCTCGGTGTCGCACACCGAGCTCTTGAGGCGGCTACCCGGTTTCAAGTCCATTCCTACCTCCTGGGAGATATCTCCCAATCTTTTCCCTTCAGCCTCAACAGGTACAAACTGCGGTTATGGAGTCGTCACCCTCGACCGGGCGCCATCCGGCTTTGGTTTGGGCCGAGTCCGGGCTCATGGGGCTGAGCGGCCCGGAGCACGGGCCTCCGGCGCTGGCATCCGGACGCTGGCTGGAGCGGCTCGACAATGTGGTGAGCGACATCTCCAAGCTGTGCGGACAGGCACTGAGGACCAATGCCGCCGGCTTTCTTGGGGAGCGGGCGGCACTTGTGGGCCGTAGTCGAAGAGGCGCCGTGTCGGTGGGAGGAGCGTGCCGCATGGTGGCGGCGGCCGACGGCGTGTTGGCGGTGTCGCTGGCCCGCAGCACCGACACCGAAGCGGTTCCCGCTTGGCTGGAGATCGGTGATCTGGCCGGGGACGACGTGTGGGCCGAAGTGGCCGCAGGGGTGCGGGACAAGCCGGTGGTTGAGCTGATCGAGCGGGCCGAATGGCTGGGCTTGGCGGTGGGGGAAGCAGTCCGTCCCTTGCCGCCTGCCGAGCCCTGTTCGCTCACCGACGCCGGACCGGCGGGATCAGGCCGCAATCTGGTGCTGGACGTGAGCTCGCTGTGGGCTGGCCCGCTGTGCGCGTCGCTGCTGGGCGGCATCGGATTCAAGGTGCTGAAGATAGAGGCGCCAAACCGTCCCGACGGGGCGCGGTACGGCTCTCCCGCGTTCTATGAGCGATTGAACCGGGGCAAGCAGGACACGGTTATCGACCTGGGATCCGAGGACGGTCACCGCCAATTTCTGGATCTGTGCCGGGAATCGGCAGTCGTCGTGGACGGCCTGCGGCCCCGGGTGTGGGTCAATTGGGGTATCGACCGATTGGAGGTGGCCCAGAGTTGTGGGCTGGTTTGGGTTTCGATCTCCGGGCACGGCGACGGGCGGGCCGGATTTGGTGACGACGCCGCAGTGAGCGGGGGCCTGTGGCTGTCAGACCCGGACGGCGGACTGCCGTGGTTCGTTGGCGACGCGGCCGCCGATCCGGTGGCTGGGTTGGCGGCCTGTCGTGCTGCGGCGGAGGCCACAGCCGCCGGTCGTGCCGGGCTGGTTGAAGTGGCCATGAGCCAGGCGGTGAGCTGGGTTCGAGATGGTGACGACCTGAGCGCACCCGGCGCCGAAGTCTTCCGCCGGGGCGACAATTGGGTGGTGAGAGCCGATGATGAGGAGCAGATCGTGCTGGCGCCACGCGATGGGGTCTGATCGTGATGACTAGCGGATCTACGCAGCTTCGATGTCGGTGAGTGCGAAGTCGTTGCCCTTGAACAAGAGAGGTTCCCCAGTCTCCTTGGCCAAGGCGTAGGCGAAGCAGTCCCCAAAGTTCAGCGCCGCGGGATGGTTGCCCTTGCCGAACTGCCGCCAGGCCCGGCGAGCGGCTTGGGCATGCTCGGCGGTGACCGCAACGAGCTGGATGGGAGATTCTTCGATGAGGAGGTCGAGTTCATGGCCCCCACCAGAACCGACACGGCCTTCAAGAACAATGGTGGACTCGACAAAGTTGGCGACAGACATGAGGCAGCGCTCGGCTTCCGCAATCGCTCTCTTGTAGTGCTCGTAATCGGACTCTTTGAGGAGGATGGCCAGCACGGCCGAGGTGTCCACGATCACTTCGGAGCCCCGTGCTCGTCGTACAAGAAGTCGCCGTGGTCCACCGCTGATGGGCCGCCATCACGAAGAAGTTTGGAGCAGCGTTGGGCAATGGCCTCAATCGCTTCCATGCGGGCTTCAACACTACGGCTGCGCTGTTCGCGTTCGAGGCGCTCTTGCAGGGCCACGGTGATTGCCCCGGTCATCGTCTCGCCGGTGAGATTGGCCAACTCACTGGCCAGTCGGCAGGTCTCGTCATTCTTGATATTGAGACTCATTGAAATTCTCTCATGGTAGAACCGATATTATTTTTCTACCATACACCGCCAATGCACCCATTCAAACGGTAGGTTGAGACGGTGTTCGCAAGGAAGAGGAGCGGCTCGGGGCATCTCGGTGAGGGCCATCACCGCAATGTGGCCCGGGGCGGGTACCGGGCGGCGGTGTTCGGGGCGAGCGACGGCCTGGTGTCCAATATGGCGATCATCTTGGGTGTGGCCGGAGGCACTTCGGGGCAGGGACTGGTGAGGCTGGTGGGGATCGCCGGGCTCATCGCCGGTGCGGTTTCTATGGCTGCGGGCGAATACTTGTCGATGCAGGCTCAGCGAGAGCTGTTGGAGCGCGAGTTGGACATGGAGCGGCGAGAGCACGCCCGCAATCCGGAGCACGAGGTGGAGGAGCTGGCCGAGATCTACGAGTCGCGGGGAATAGACCAGGACATAGCTCGGGAGATGGCCGCCAACATCATGGACGACCCTGAGAAGGCCTTGGAGGTCCACGCCCGAGAGGAGATGGGAATTGATCCCAACGAGCTGGGCAATCCGGTGTTTGCCGCCATGTCTTCGTTCATTTCCTTCGCCTTGGGTGCAATGTTGCCGTTGTTGCCGTGGTTCTTCGGTGGTGGCAATGGGGCCATCGTGGCATCGATCATCCTCGGAGGGGTGGGCGCCGTAATGATTGGCGGTGCGTTGGCGCTGGCCACCGGCCGCTCGATTGTGCGGGGCTCGCTTCGTCAGCTTGCCTTTGTTGCCGCCGCAGCGGCCATCACTTTCGGGATCGGCTCTGCTGTGGGAGTAGGCGTATGACTGATTGGGAGTGGACGTTGGGCGGTCTCAAGAGCGACAAAGACCCAATTTGGAGCGAAGACAACATCCTCGACCCATCCAGTGTGCTGCTCACCGACAAAGTGGCCATCGTCACCGGCGGTGCCCGGGGGATCGGCGCGGCCACCGCAGTGGCCCTGGCCCGGTTCGGCGCCGATCTGGCCATCTGCGACCGGGAGGCCGACGATATGGCCCGCACTGCCGCCGCGGTAGAGGCACTGGGCCGCCGCTGCCTGACCGGGCTGTTCGACGTGCGTCACCCCGAGCCCCGAGACGCCTGGCTGGCCGAGGTGGGAGAAGCCTGTGGGCGGGTGGACGTGCTGGTGAACAACGCCGGCGGCACATTCAGCTCCCCGTTTGCCGACATCAACCTCAAGGGTGAGGCCGCGCTCATTGCCGAGAACTTCACCCAGGTCACCGGTTTCATCCGGGGATGCATTCCGCTGATGAGCGAAGGGGGGTCGATCATCAACGTCACCTCCATCGAGGCCCATCGGGCCGGTCCCGGCTTCTCCATCTATTCGGCGATGAAGGCGGCCCAGGCCAATTTGGCCATGAGCCTGTCGCTGGAGCTGGCGCCGGCGGGCATCCGGG
Organism: bacterium; assembly: GCA_026708015.1. Lineage (NCBI taxonomy): Bacteria > bacterium. The sequence goes on along the minus strand of JAPOVT010000043.1, from coordinate 31,017 downwards.
TCAACTGCATCGCCCCCGACGTGATCCCCACCGAGGGCGAGAGGATGCTCGGCGACGAGAGCACGGACGAGCGATCGCAGCTGGCCCCTCAACCGTGGTTGGAGGGCGGCTCGGTTCACGACTGCGCCGCGGCGATCGTGTATCTGGCCGGGGATCTTTCCCGGTTCGTGACCGGCTCCACCATCCATGTGGACGGCGGCAACCTGGCCGCCGCCGGGTGGAAGCGCCGCACCACTCGCCGCTAGGCCACGTAGACACCACTAGGGTTCCAGCCGGTACATCACCGAGAAGGAACTGACATGGACATCGACGTTGATCGGGTAACCGAGCTGGCCGGCGAGGTGGCGACCCACATGGCCGGGGCCACCACCATGGCCATGGTCTACATCGGCGACGAGCTGGGCCTGTATCAGGCCATGGCCGGGGCGGGACCGATGACTGCCGATGCCTTGGCCGAAGCGACTGGTTGCCATCCCCGCCTGGTCACCGAGTGGCTGCGCCAGCAGGCTGCCGTCGAGCTGGTGGAGATCGACGGCCAGGGCGACGAGGATGTCACCTACCAGTTGACCGATGAGGCGGCCGCGGTGCTGGCCTGGGAGGTGAGCCCCGCGTTCTTGGCCGGCGGCATCGGCATGTTCCGGGCCATGTTCGCCGATATGGACGACATCCTCGACGCCTTCCGAGGCGACGGCGGATTGGCGTGGGGCGATCACCATCCCTCTTTGTTCACCTCCACCGCCCGCTTCTTCCGCCCCCAATACGAGATGTATCTGGCCAACGAGTGGATACCGGCCGCCGATGGAATCGACGAAAAGCTCCGGGCCGGGGCCACCGCGGCCGACGTGGGCTGCGGCTGCGGAGATTCGGTGCAGATCCTGGCCTCGGCCTATCCCGAATCCCACTTCACGGGGTTCGACTTCCACGGCCCGTCCATCGACCAGGCCAGGGAGGTGGCCGCCGAGGCAGGTGTGGGCAACGCCTCCTTCGAGGTGGCCGACTCCCAGGGCTACCAGGGCACCTACGACGTGATCTTCTTCTTGGACTGCCTCCACGACATGGGCGACCCGGTGGGCATCGCCGCCCACGCCCGCAGCCAGCTTGCCGAGGGCGGTTCAGTGCTCATGGTGGAGCCGTTCGCCTTAGACGGCCACCTCCGCAATCTGACTGAGAACCCGATGGCGGCCACGTCGTACGGCGCCTCCGCGGTGTTTTGAATACCATGCTCACTGGCCCAACCCGTCGGGTTGGGGATGGGTGCTCAAGCCGGCGAAGCCGCCATGCGGGAAGTGTTCACCGCCGCTGGCTACTCCAGCTTCGAGCGCGTGACCGAGACCAACGCCAACATCATCTACCAAGCCCGCCCGTGACTATTCGGGTCGCCGGATCCCGAAAGCAGCCGGTACACTTCAGCGTTCCCGCCCCGTTCGTCTAGAGGCCTAGGACGCCAGATTCTCAATCTGGTAACACGGGTTCGAATCCCGTACGGGGTGCTTCTTACAGTTTGTCGCTGTTCACAGACGGACCCAATTGTGCCCTAAATCCCCTCGACCGCCGCCCGATCAGGCGAGGCCCGCAACGCTGTGTGGGAGGAGATCGACTTTGATGCCTGCGAATGGCGGATTCCAGCGAATCGAATGAAGACCGCAAACGAGCACCGTGTGCCGATGTCTGATGCCGCCCTCGAAGTACTGCAAGGGGCCAAAGGCCTTCACGACGGCTCCGGTATAGTCTTCCCGTCGCCGCTCAGGGCCGGCAGGCCCCTTAGTGACATGACGCTAACGAAAGTCCTGCGCGATGTCGGTCTCGCCGAACGGGCAACCTCGATCTTCGACTGGATCGAGATCTTCTACAATCGGACCCGGCGCCACTCATCGCTCGGCAACATCTCACCCGCCGAGTTCGAGTGACGCCACCGACAACAACCACACGCCGCCTGACTCCCGCAAACCCAGTCCAACAAACAGGTGACACATCAGGTGGACCAACCTCAGGGGGTCACGCCAGAGTGATCCGCCTTCTTGACAAATGGGGTTGTTGAGTTCAGTTCGCGCGGGTACAGTAATCGTATTCCTCCCCGCCTGCCCTGGCTCCAGGGCATGGCGGGGCTACTTTTTGTCTCGTGCCTGACGATCGCGTTGTTGTGTTCATCGACTACCAGAATGTGTATCACCGCGCCCGCGCTTCGTTCTTTGAGGGGGCCGATCCCCCAGTGCAAGTCGGCCATGTCCACCCGCTGAGAGTCGGGGAGCTGCTCTGCGATCTGGGCCGAGGCAAAGACCCCGGCAGGGTGCTGGCCGGCCTTCGTATCTACCGGGCTGTTCCCGACACGCGCAGCGGTGCCGACTTGGAGCGGGCCACCAAGATCCAGATGGCCCGCTGGGTGAGCACGGCGGGCGTCAAGGTGTGCTCCCGGCCAATGGACTACATCGAGACGATGAGACGGGGGAAGGAACATTGGGTGGGCCGCGAGAAGGGCATCGACGTTATGTTGGCGGTCGATCTGGTGGACATGGCCCGAACAGGTGCCTACGACGCCGCGGTCGTGTTCTCTGCCGACACCGACTTGCTGCCGGCTCTGGAGGCCGCGGTCAGGATCGGCAAGCGCATCGAGACCGCCACTTGGCTAGGCCCCGGCGACAACCGCGGGCCGCTGCGCATCAGACATCACAACCTGTGGAACCACTATCTTGATCGGGCCCACTTCGACATGGTCCGAGACGATACTGACTACCTGAAACCGCCATTCTGAGCCAAAGCCCTTACCCTGCGATACGACTCGCTATGTGTGGGACTGATTGGGGGACAGAACAGAAAGACCGCCGTCTATAGCGAATCTACTTGGGACTTTGCAGAGCCTTCGAATCCTGTACGGGGTGCTACCACTGCGGACGAGCCTTCCAGCCGACCGGACCTTGTGGTCTTTTGTGGCGAGCTGAGCACAATTGGCGCGCGAGACTGGCGCACTAACTGAAGTTCTTGGGGAAGGGAGCTGGCAATGAGTCGGTTGGATGAAAAGGTTGCGTTGGTGACTGGCGCTAGCGGGGGCATTGGTATGGCCGCGATGCGTCGGCTGGCGGGAGAGGGGGCCGCTGTGTTGGGGGTCGACCTGGTGGACGAGGCGGGCGAGAAGCTGGTGGCCGAGTTGACTGAGGGCGGGGCCCGGGCGGTGTACCAGCACTGCGACGTGGGTTCACTGGAAGATGTCACCAATGCGGTTGAGCGGGCAGTTTCGGAGTTCGGCCGCATCGATGTGCTGTTCAACAACGCCGCTACAAGCAGCGGTGGCTACATTCCCGAACTCGACCCTGAGGGTTGGGATTCCAGCCTGCGGGTGATGCTCACCGCGGCGATGTACGGCATGAAGGCGGCCATCCCCCACATGGCCTCTCAAGGAGGAGGGTCGATCATCAGTACCTCTTCGATCTATGGGGTGGTGGCCTCTCCGGGCAACGCTCCCTACTGCACAGCCAAGGCCGGGCTCATCAACCTGACCCGCACAGCGGCGGTGGAATGGGGCCGCAAGAACATCCGGGTCAATGCCATCTGCCCCGGCGTGGTGGAGACGCCCATGTACGGAGCGGTGCTCGATATCGGTCTGAAGACCCATGAGGAGATCTCCGCTATGCACGCACTGGGCCGGACCATCAAGCCAGAAGAGATCGCCAACTTGGTGCTGTTTCTGGCCTCAGATGAGTCCTCGGCCATCACTGGCCAGGCCATCGTCATCGACGGTGGGCTGCTGTCCGACTGCAATTTGACCGGAGTGCCGCCTGCCTGACGGTCTAGGGGCCTGTGATCTTGTGAGTGAGGTTCTAGCTAAGTTATTAGCTAGGTATGCCTGTGAGCGGTTATGCTTACGACATGTTGACGGTGGGAATGCACGAGGCGAAGACAACACTGTCAAAGCTGATCCGAAAAGCGATTGCGGGGGAAGAAGTGTTGATCACCAAGTCCGGCACCCCGGTTGCGAAACTTGTTGCCGTGGTCCCCGAGGGACCACGAGAGCTGGGCCGAGACGTGGGCCGCTTCTCGGTGCCCGACGACTTCAACGACCCGCTTCCCGACGACCTGCTTGATGCATTTGAAGGCCGGTGACCTCGACCGTCCTTTTGGACACCCAAGTCTTCTTGTGGATGCACGCGGCACCAGACCGGCTTTCAAGCTCGGCCCAGTCAATGCTGGCCGATTCAAGCCAAAGGGTGCTGCTGTCGGCCGTATCGTCTTGGGAGATTGCCATCAAACACGCACTGGGACGCCTTGATCTTCCCGAACCGCCCGCGGAGTATGTTCTCAGCAGGATTGCCAGCTCCCGCCTTACGGCAATAGCCATCGAGCACTCCCATGCCCTGTTCGCCGGTGCGCTTCCCCTCCACCACCGCGATCCCTTCGACCGATTGTTGATCGGTCAAGCAGGGGAACTGGGGATACCTGTGATGACCTCAGACCAGGTGTTCGATCAATACGATGTCGGGGTCATCTGGGCCGACCGGCAATAGCCGGATATTCCGGAATCGGTGCAGCGCCCGGTTGTTGAGCAACGTCACTATGCCCATGCCCAATGTCACAGACAGGGTGGCCATCAGCGACGCCAGGCCGTACAGCACCATGCTTCCGACAAGGATGCGCTTTCGACCGAGTGCATCGGCCATCGGGCCGTAGACCAGGTTGCCGATGCCCGAGCCCACGAAGAACAGCGTGATGGTGAGCGACAGGCCGGTTGAGTCCTCCGGCAGGTTGAACGCATCCCGCATCTCCGAGAACGCCGGGAGCAGGGTGTCGATGGCCAGCGCCGACACGGCGCTGATCATGGCGATGAAAAGGATGAACTCCCGTTCGCCCAATCGGCGGCCGGTAGCAGCGGGTGCGAGAGTGCTCACACCGGCCAACTTCTCATAACGGCGTAGCCTGTCAGCCATATGGAGATGAAGTCAAAGGAGTTGGAAGGCAAGGTGGCGCTGGTCACCGGCGCGGCTCGGGGTCTTGGCGCAGAGATTGTGCGCCGCATGGTGGCGGCCGGTGCCTTGGTGACCGCAGCCGACAAGCGAGCGGACGACGGGGCCGCGGCTGCTGCCGAGGCGGGGGCCGAGTTCATCGAGTTGGACGTGACCGACGCCGAGCAGTGGGCCGCGGCGGTGGATGCGGCCGCCACCACCGACGGCGGCCTGGACATCTTGATCAACAACGCGGCGATCACGAGGGTGGTCCCGATCTTGGAGTGCGATCCTGCCGAGTTCCGCAAGGTGATCGATACCAATTTGGTGGGCACCTTCCTGGGCATCCAGGCCGCCGCGCCGACCATGGCGTCGAGCGGGGGAGGGTCCATCGTGAACTTGAGTTCGCCCAGCGCATTCGAGGGTACGGTGGGGATGCCGGCCTACTCCACCTCCAAGTGGGGCATCCGGGGGCTAACCCGCACGGCGGCGCTGGAGCTGGCTGACTCCGGAATCCGAGTCAACGCGGTGGTGCCCGGTCCCCTGCGGACCGCGATGACCCGTCGACCGGGGTGGGAAGACGAGGACTACGAGCGCCACTACGGGGCCACCGTGCCGCTGCGGCGCATGGCCGACCTCGGAGAGGTGGCCGACCTGGTGGTCTGGTTGGCCTCCGACCAAGCCTCCTACTGCACCGGCGGCGACTACGCCGCCGACGGCGGCCTGGGCGCCGGCGCGCCTGCGCCTACAGATTGAGCCGCTATCGCCGATAGTCGGGGTTGAACTGGATTTGGCCCTCTACTCGGTGGAGCCAGGGGTAGAGCTCGGTTGGGCGGCGGGCGATGACGGCCAGCTGGTTGGACTGGCGCTTGAAGAGGGTGCAAAGCAGGCGCAGGGCAGGTTTGGCCAGCTGTCCGGCCAGGCGCCGACGGCGGCCAGTGGCCTCGGCTGTCGGCAGGCGCAGGCCGTAGCGGAACTCGACGCGAGGCTCACCGGTGGGGTCGTAGGACCGCAGGGTCTTCACCACCTCGGACTCGGTCCAGCGGTACACGTGGTTGGGCACGCTGGTGTTGTCCAGCCCTCCGGTGTGAAACCCCTGGTCGGTGACCGCAGCCAGCTCGTAGTCGTCGGCCATGCCCATCCGCACGGCCAGCCGCATCAGCGCGCTGTCACGGGCCTCGATGGCCACGATCCCCTTCCGGCACACCCGGTACATCTCCCCCAGCGCCCGGTGGGGGGAGCGGCAGTGGTGCAGCCCCTCGGACACGAACACCCAGTCGAAGGAGCGGTCTTCAAAGGAGAGCGACTGGGCGTCCTGGAACGACCACGCCCCATCCGGCACCAGCGGGGCGAACGCCTCGTCGAGGTTGGACACCACCATATCGGTGAATCCCAGCGAAGACAGCAGCTCCCAGTCCTCGATTCCGGCGCACACTGCCAGCAGCCGGGTGTCGGCGTCAAGACCCAGGCTGTTCAGGGTGGCAGTGGCGAACTTGCGGTCCAGGATCCCTCTCCAGTCTCGGTCTCCGTTGGCCATCGTAAGGCCACCGCTGGTGGTCCGTTAGGTTGCTGAGGGTGAAGTTCGGGTTCCCCTTCATCTCGTTGCACCCGGGAGCATGGGTGGAGGTGGCCCAGGCCGCCGATGAGGCTGGGTTCGAGTCGTGCTGGATCGCCGATCATCTGGTGTTCCCGGTGGAGATGGAGGGTTCGCTGGGCGACGTCGACCACCCCAACGTGTCCGCCACCGTGCCGGTCTACGATGCCCCGGCCTACCTCTCGTACCTGGCTGGTCAAACCACCCGCATCAACCTGGGGGTGTACGTGTACCTGGCTGGACTGCGCCACCCGTTCACCACGGCCCGGGGCTTCGCCACCCTGGACCACGTCAGCAACGGGCGGGCGCTGGTGGGGGTGGGGGCGGGGTGGCTGCGCAACGAATGGGCGGCTGCAGGGATAGACCCCCGCACCCGGGGGCGCCGCCTCGACGAGGCCCTGGACGTGTGCGTGCGGCTTTGGACCGAGCCCGAGGTGGAGCACCACGGCGAGTTCTACGACTTCGAGCCGGTGGCCTTCGAGCCCAAGCCCGTCCAGAAGCCCCATCCCCCGATCTTGGTGGGCGGGCTGTCGGACGCCGCGCTAGGGCGGGCGGCCCGCTACCAGGGATGGATGGGCATGGGCGACTCCTTCGAATCGGTCCGGGCCGCCGCCGACCGCCTGGCCGAGCTGGGTGCGCCCGACATCGAGATCACCGCCCAGGGGCGGTGCGAGACCCTCGACGACCTCCGCCGTTGGGAGGACGCCGGCGCCCACCGACTGGTGGTAACGCCGTGGGAGAGCACCAGCAAAGCGGTTGATTCGCTCCGGCGGTTCGCGGACCGGTTCATCGCCTGAGAAGGCGAGCGGGAACCGGTTGGAAATGTGCCAAAAAGCGCTGGGGAGGGCGTACAATGGCATTTCTGCGCACACAACATTTGACTAGGAATTGCCATGGGTCGAGGATCAGAGAGCTTTCAGAAGCGACAGCGGGAAAAGAACAAGCGCGAGCGGGCTGCGGCCAAGCAGGCCCGCCGTCACGGCAAGCTTGAAGTTCCCTTCGAGGAAGAGGTAGAAGCTCCTTCCTCAAACGGAAAGTCAGAAGCCGAGCTCTATGAGGACTTCCGCCTGTTGAGCGAGAAGTACCAGTCCGGGGGAATGGACGAGGAGACCTACGAGCAGCGCCGGGCCGAGATCTTCGAGCAACTCGGCCTTGAGGTCCACTGAGCCGACTAGTTCACTTCGCCTACCCAGTAGAGGCTGAACCGGCAGAGGTCTAGTCAGCAGCGATCAGCCGACTGGTGGGCATGCCCAGCATGCACGACAGCCCCGCCGACTGAAGCCCGCCTGCGCCCCCGGCTACCAGGATCACGAAGTGATCGGGGGCAAGCACGATGGGCACCCGGTCGTTCTCGATAGCCACGCCCAACCCTTCGAGCATGTCTCGGGTGGGCTGGTGCCGATATGGGGGGTAGAAGTCCAGCGGTACCCGGGCTTCGGCGAACAAATGCTCCCGCAGTTCCTGTTTGGTGGGCATGAGGCTGGCCACCATCTCGGCGATTACCGGGCTCATCACCAGCACAGTCGGGAAGGGGTTGGGGGCGTCGTGACCGCCGCACGGTCCGCTTATGGCCAGGCCATTGGTCACATGGTGCAGCACTTGGTCGGCCTCGTGGTGCATGTCGGTGATGGGCCACATCCCGTTCACGGCCAGCACCGTCACCACGTCGTCTTCGGCATCAAACCCAGCTTCGGTGTGGTAGGGCGGGTAGGGGGAGGCTTCCTCGTTCTCGGCCACGCACAGGGAGGTGGCCTTGCCCGGCCAACCCAGCGGCGCCTTGTCCACATCACCGGGGATGGCCCCGCCGATATTCACCAAGGCCAGCCGAAGAGCCCTCCCCACGGTGGCGTTGGTGTGCGATCCCGGCCCGAAGCACCCGGCCCCATAGTTGAAGCCCAGCCGGTTGCGGATCGGGCCGTTCACCACCAGCATCGGCCCTACCGGATTGGTGGTGGTCTGGACCCCATGGGCGTTCATCTGGGGGTCGCAGAAGGCATCGATGGCGGCGATGAGCACCGGCATCGCCTCAGGGGCGCAGCCGGCCATCACCGCATTGACCGCGATCTTCTCCACCGTGGCCGGCGCATTCAGCGGGGGAACGTCGCTCACCACATGGTCGGCCGCCAGCCCGGAGGCGGCGACCGCAGCAGCAACCCTCTCGGGGGTGGGGGGAACGATCGGCAAACCGTCGGTCATGCCCCGCTCTCGCAGATAGGTCTCTACCTCGTCGCCGCCGCCGTCGACGTCAACCCGCTGAGTCATCTCATCATTGACCGGCTGTCCTCAGTGGCGACCCGATGGGTCATGCCACTAGAGCGTCCACGATGTCGTCGAGGCGGGAAGCGATGTCAGCTCTGATGTCTTCCTCAGACCACTCGTCATAGCCCGACGGCAACACGATCAACGGCTGGCTGTCCACCCGCAGGCCCCGGGCGGTGGCCTCGGCTAGGCCTCGGAACTGCTCGGTCACCAGGCCCACCGCCGGTGTTCCCATGGCTTCCAGCGTGCTGCTGGCGTGGATACACCACGCCGTGCAAGAGCCTCAATTGCCCAAACCGCTGATCACCGCGTCGACTTCGGCGTGGAAGGCCTCCATCTCCTGCTGATACTGCTCGGGATCGGCGCCGTGCATGGGACCGCTGGCTCGAACCACTACTCCGGCCGCTCCTGCTCGGTCCACAAGCTGACGAGACAGCTCGTCGGCCATGATGGCCATGGATCGCCACATGTCGTTGTCGATGATGCCCACTGTCGCGCCGGCCAGCGAGTCCTTGCGGATGGCCAGCGGCTGGGCGGGCTCGTTCACCTCGCCGGTGGGCAACAAGATGGTGGTGGTTTCCATGGAAGCTCCTCGCGGAAAACTCCAGACGACTCGGGCGAGCCCTTCTGGTCCACCCTACCCCGTGTCGTAATGTGTCGTGGATGCGCACGACGACGCTGCCCCGGCCTCCGGTCATCATGGAACAGGCCTTGGAAGACCCTGAAGTGCTGCTCGGCATATTGCAGCGCCAGTCGCCCCATCCGCTGACGCTGGCCGGCGCTGAGTTCGTGGAGAGCCGGGCTGCCCTGCGGGCCGGCGCCCGCACCGGTGACGTCCCGTCGTTCGTCGATGTGGTCGACGGCGAGCCCCGCATTCCCCCGGTTTTTCGCACCACCTGGGGAGCAGAGGAACAGGCCGTGGAGGGGGCCGACACCATCGTTAACAACCCCCGGTTCATCGAAGCCGCCCGCCGGCTCTATGGCGCCGAGGTGGTGCGCCCCTATTTCACCTATGTGAATATCAACGCCCCCAGCGGCCAGTACGCCCGCCACACCGATATCCCTTCCTTTCGGGGGGTCGGCCGGGACGACTACCCCACCTGGCTGCTCAATTGCATGATGCACTCGGGGTGCTTCGACCGCTGGCGGGTGCGGATCGCCACCGCGGTGTGCTGGTACTACGAGGGCGTCGGCGGGGAGTTCACCTACTGGCCCGAAGGTTGGGACGGTGATCTGGTGACGGTGGATCCCCCCTACAACTACGGCGTAATGGGCGACAACGACTACATGCCCCATCGGGTTGAGTCCATCGGCACCGAGACCGACTACGCCAAGTACGGATTCGATGCCACCATCACGCTCACCCCCGATCGACAGTGGCTAATCGAAGAGCCCAGCCATGAGACGGTGGTCCATGCCTTCGACGAGGTGCGGGTGTCGCTGTCGTGGAAGGCCTTCGTGTTTGACGACGCCCACGAGGCCGAGGTGTACGACGAACACCTGGACGACCTCGACGAGGCGACCCTGATTGCCACGCTGGCCGAGGACTGTGCTCAGCGGGGCGTTGCGGTGCCTGACGGGCCCGACGCACTCACTCGGCCCGAGTTTGGGGATCGGGTCAGGGACACTTATTTGTCACCTGAACTACGCTTCTGACCGTTTGTGGCGGCAGGTTCCTTGGTGTTCGCAAGTTATTGGGACATGAGGAGCGCGGCTTGGCGGTGGCTAGCCGCTCTTTTCGTGGTCGCACTGTTGGCATCGGCCTGCGGTGGTGACGACGACACCGGCGACGGCGTCTCGCCCCCCGCAACATCGGCACCGTCCCAAGACGGGGAAGACGCTCGAGACGAGGGGCGCAGCGACAGCCAAGACGAGCAGCCCCTAGATCAGGAGAACCGCGACGCCGACGAGGTGTCTCCTGAGCCCACAGCGGCCCCGACGCTGCCGGACGAGGAGCCACCCCCATCAGAGCTCGATGAGATCTACGGCGGCACGCTGGTGTTCGCCCTGGAGTCGGAGACCACGGGGGGATGGAACCCAGTCACGACATCCGCCGCCACGTCGGGACAAATCGTGTTGCGGCAGCTGTACGATCCGCTGGTCATCGAGGGCGCCGATGGCGAGGCGATTCCGTTCCTGTTGGAGAGCTTCTCGCCCAACGACGACTACACCGAGTGGACGTTCACGCTGCGCCCGGGGATCACGTTCCATGACGGCCTGCCGGTGGACTCGGCTGCCTTGGTCCGCCATCTGGAGGAGTTGGGCAACGCCACTTTGTCACGGCTGGCCATTGAAGAAGCCGAGATCCAGAGCTTCGAGGCCATCGACGACTTGAGCGTGAAGGTCACCCTGGGGAAGACGTTTGTTGATTTCCCTCTCGGCTTCACCAGCGCGGGCGGCTTTCTGGGGTCGCCAGCCATGCACGACCTCGGCACCGACAGCGCCCGCAACCCGATCGGCACCGGCCCGTTCATGCTGGAAGAGTGGGTAGAGCACGAGGTGACCCGCCTGGTGCGCAATCCGAACTACTGGCGCACCGACGCCGAGGGCCGGCAGCTCCCCTATCTCGACGCCATCGAGTTCCGCCCCTTTGAAGACGATGAGATCCGGTTCAACGCCCTGCGTTCAGGCGATGTGGATGCCAGCGTCGACAACGGCGGAAGAAGGGTTGAGGAGTACAACGAGAACTTCAAGGCGTACTGGCAGGGAGAGCAGTACTCGGCTACCACTTCGGTGTTGATGAACACCACGAGGCCGCCGTTTGACAATGTGGAGTTTCGCCGGGCGCTGGCCCAGTGCATCGACCGGCAAACTCTCAATTCCGTTCTTTGGGACGGGCAGCCTCCCGCCACCGGCCCATTCTCCCCGGGAACTCCCGGCTATCTGGAGGACTCCGGGTTTCCCGACTACGACCCCGATGCCGGCCGGGCGGTCATCCAGCGGTTGGGCGCGCCCAGCTTTGACATCATCACCACGGTCACCACATTGGACCTGCTGCAAGCCGAATTGCTCGTCCAGATGTGGGGTGAGTGTGGGCTGGATGTGGGCATCAACCAGATGCTCCAAACCGAGGCGGTGACCACGGCGGTATTTGGGAACTTCTCCGTGTTCATAGCGGTCAACCACAGCGGGTACAGCCTGGCTATGGAGCGGTTCTGGTGGCACAGCGGCTACAGCCCGCCACCCCCCGTGCCAGCCATCAACTTCGGGCGCATCGTCGACCCCAGGATCGATGCCGCGCTAGACGAGGTCATCACCACCGACGACGAGGAGCGGCAGCGAGAAATTGCCGAGGAAGTCAACCGGGCGTTTGCCGAGAGCGTCTACAACATCTGGCTCTACCACTCGCGGTGGTTGGTGGCCGCCCAAGACCATGTGAATGGCATTGACGACCTCACGCTTCCCGAGGGTGGGAAGCACCCCAAAGTATTCTTGGGCCGGGTGTTCTTGGCCGAGGCCTGGCTGGACATGAGGTAGGGAGCAGGGTTCAAATTGCTGGAGTAACGTGGTGGTAGGTACCGACATAGGGGGTATGTGACGTGTTCGGACTCAGGCGGGTTTCCAAGTTGGCGAGCAGGCGGTGGCTGGCCCTGTTCTTCGCAGTGGCACTGGTGGCCGGGGCCTGTGGCGGCGGGAACGACGACGATGACGCCGGGAGCGGTGTGGCCGCTGAGGCCACCGCCGCCCCCGAAGCGCCTTCAGGGGATGACGGCGACGAAGCCCCCGCTCCCAGCGGAGGCGACGAGGATGCGGACCAGTCCAGCACCGATGACGGGGGGGAAGACGCAGGTTCGTCCGAAGACACGTCAGCCCCGGAGGCTGAGGCCACTGAGGCTCCACCCGCCGCACCGGAGCCCCAGTACGGGGGCACGCTGGTGGTGGGATTGGAAGCCGAGACCACCAACGGCCTGAACCCGGTGAATGCCCAGGCTGCGGTGTCGGGCCACATCTTGTTCCGGGCCCTATACGACACCTTGACCATCGAGGGCGACGACGGCCAGATTGTGCCGAACCTGCTGGAGAGCTTCAGCTCCAACGACGACTTCAGCGAGTGGACGCTCACTTTGCCGCCGGGGATCAGCTTCCACGACGGGACGCCGGCTGATGCGGCTGCACTGAAGCGCCACTTCGAGGAGAACGCCAAGGGCACGCTGACCGGAATCGTCATCGGCGACTGGGGGATTCAAGAGATCCAGATCGTGGACGACCTGACGGTGAAGCTGGTGCTGGAAGGACCGTTTGCCCCGCTGCCGTATTTCCTGAGCAGCCATCTCGGCTATTTCGGGGCACCGTCGATGCACGATCTCGGCCAGGAGGGAGCGGCTCGCAATCCCATCGGCACTGGGCCGTTCATGCTGGATGAGTGGATCGACAACGAGGTCACCCGCATGGTGCGAAACCCCAACTACTGGCGCACCGATGCCGAGGGACGCAGCCTCCCGTATCTGGACGCCATCGAGTTCCGGCCCATCCCCGACACCGACGGCCGGTTCAACGCCCTCAGGTCGGGCGACCTCGATGCCACCAGTGTGAACACCGGCCTCAGGGTTGACGAGTACAACGAGCAGTTCAAGACGTTCTGGCAGGACGAGGACTACAACGAGACCACCTACCTTCTGCTCAACAGCTCCCGACCACCTTTCGACAACGTGGAGTTCCGCCGGGCGCTGGCTCAGTGCTTCGATGTCCAGACTTTCAACACCGTCCGCTGGGACGGACAGGTACCGGCGACCGGACCGTTCTCCCCGGGCACTCCCGGCTATCTGGCGGACTCCGGTTATCCCACCTACGACCCCGCGGCGGGCAGCGCGACCATTGCCCGGCTGGGCATTACCGAACTTGATCTCGGCACCACCATCGACCCGGCCAACCTGCTCAACACCGAGATGATCGCCGCCTTATGGAGCGACTGCGGGCTCGACGTGTCCATCACCCAGGTGGACCAGGCCGAGTTGATCACCAACGCGGTGTTCGGCAACTTCACTGCCTTCTTGTGGCGTCAGCACGAGAGCTACAACTTGGGCGTCGAGCGGGTTTGGTGGCACAGCAAGTTTGGCCAGGGTATCGCCCTGAACTTCGGCCGGATCAACAATCCGGCTATAGACGCCGCCCTTGATGAAGCCTTGACCACCGACGACCCCGAGCGTTTGCGGGAGCTGGCCGAGGACATCAACCGGGCATTCGCCGATCAAGTCCACTACCTCTGGGCCTACCACTCGAACTGGCTATTCGCCACCCAAGACCATGTGCATGGCGTGGACAACCTCACCCTCCGCGGCGGACAGGAGCACGAGAAGGTGTTCAGCGGGAGGGTCTTCTTGACCGAGGCCTGGATCGAGCAGTAGCGGCTGGTTCCGGCTAGGAGGGACGCTTACAGGCAACGGGGCGAGGCGGATCGGTGCTCCGGTTCTTCGGAACGCGCTTGGCCCAGCTTGCCCTGGTGGTGCTGGCAGTAACGCTGCTGTTCTACTGGATGCTCAACCTGCTCCCCGGCAACCCGTGTGTGGCCGCGTTCGGCGGGGCAGCCACTCAAGAGCAGATCGACGAATGCGAGCGGGATCGCAACCTCGACGACCCGGTCATCGTGCAGTGGGCCAAGTGGGGCGGAGACGTGCTCACCGGGGATTTCGGCAAGTCGTATCTCACCGGGCGCTCGTTCGGCGAAGCCCTCAACACCGCGTTGCCCCGCACCCTGTTGCTATTGGCCTATTCGCAGATATTGGCGCTGGGCGCGGCGATTCCCCTCGGGCTGTGGTCGGGCTACCGGCAAAATAGCGTGGGCGACAAGATCACCAGTGGGGGGGCGTTCGCGCTGCTGTCCACGCCGGTCTTCGTGCTCGGGCTGGTACTGATCTTGTTGTTCGCAGTGAAGCTGGACTGGTTCGACTTGAGCGGCTATGAGCCGATCTCCGAAGGGTTGGTGGCCCATTTCAAGGTGATGTTCCTGCCCGCGGTCACGCTGGCTGCCGGGCTGCTGCCCGTTTACCTGCGGCTGCTGCGCACAGATGTGATCGGCACACTCCAGGAGGACTTTGTGGGCACTGCCCGGGCCAAGGGACTCCCGGTGCGCCACGTACTGCTGCGCCATGTGCTGCGCCCGTCGAGCTTCACGCTGCTGACCATCTTCGGCATCCAGGCGGCCCAGGCGGTGAACGGCGCCATCGTGGTGGAGTTCCTGTTCGACCTCGACGGGGTGGGGTCGCTGCTGGTGAGCTGGGTGGCCGCCCGCGAGTTCCTCTTGGTGCAGACCCTGGTGGCGCTGATCGCCGCGGTCTTCGTGACCGTGACCACGCTGGTGGACCTGCTCTACTCCGTGCTCGACCCCCGGGTGCGCCGGAGATGACCGCTACCGCTGTCGTCACGGGCGTCCAATCCGGGCTCCGCCCTCACCGGCAAGGTCGCAACCTCGCCCTTCGTTTGTCGGTGGGGTGGCTGGTGTTGGTGATAGCAGCCGCGGTGCTGGCACCCTGGCTGGGGTTCTTGGACGACCCCCACAAGCCGTTGGCCGGACAGCCAGAGGAGGGTCTGTCGTGGTCGCACTGGTTCGGCACCGACCAGCTCGGACGGGACATGTTCGCCCGCTCGGTGTGGGGCAGTCGGCTGTCGCTGTCTATCGCCGGTCCCGCGGTGGGCATCGGGATCGTGGTGGGCGGCGTTCTGGGGGTGGTGGCCGGCTATTTCGGGAAATGGATCGATGGCGCGGTCAGCAGCGTGGTCAATGTGGCACTGGCCCTGCCCGCGCTGGTGTTCGCCCTGTTCATCGTGACCATGCTGGGCCAGAGCTACACCAACGTCACCATCGCGGTGACCATATTGACGATCCCGGCCATTGCCCGCATCGCCCGGGCCCAAGCGCTGCGGTTTGCCGCCCGGGAGTTCGTGACCGTGGCCGACATGATGGGGGCCCGATGGCCCCGGCTGCTGTTCCGGGAAGTGCTGCCCAACGTGGTGCCGGCGTTGGCCTCCATCGCCTTTTTGGCCATGGGGATCGTGATCATCGCCGAGGGGAGCCTGTCGTTTATCGGGGTGAGCGTGGGCTCGCCCAGCATCACCTGGGGCAACATCTTGGCCGCAGGGCGGGGGAGGCTTGAGGAGTCTCCCCACATCGCCTTGACCACCGGCGGGGTGATGTTCGTCACCCTGATGGCGTTGAACTTCGTGGGCGATGAGCTGCTCCGGCGCCTCGACGTGCGCGAGGCCCGGATTTAGCGCGGGCCCGGTTCCTACTGTTGTTGCTGCTGTTGCTGGCGGGCGCGAGGGGCCTTGACTGCGGACAACAGCGAGGGCTGCGTTGGCGCCGACGGCGGGCGGGCCGGGTCCATCCGGCGGATCTCCACTGACGCCTCCACGGTGGGAGTGCCCGGACCGGAGTAGACGCCCCGCAGTGGGGGCACGTCATCGTAGTCGCGGCCGTGGCCGATCTTCACGTGCTGGCGGCCCACCGCCAATTGGTTGGTGGGATCGAGCGGCAGCCAGCCCAGACCGGGAACGGCCGCCTCGAACCAGGCATGGGTCTGCACCCTCACCAAGTCGCCGTCGATACTGCCGATGCGATCGTCGCTGGAGAACAGGTAGCCCGACACATAGCGGGCCGGGATCCCGATGCTCCGGCACAGGGCCACCGCCAGGTGGGCGTAGTCCTGGCAGACGCCGACTCCTTTGGCCGCGATGTCGGCAATGGGCTCGCCGATATCGGTGGCACCAGGCTCATAGGTGAGCTTGTCGCCGACGTACCGACTGACCTCCATCACTGCGCTGGCCACATTCGACCCGTTGGCATCGGCAAGACTGCGGGCTGCTTGGGCCATGTCCTCGTTCCAGTTTGTGTGGTGGCTGCGCTTGAGGAACTCCTCGTGTCGGTCGCGGAATTCCGGCACGTTCAGCGTCTCCAACGGCGGGTCGGTGGCCACTGGCGGCGGGTCTTGGGTCTCCACCGAAGCCTCCGCCGTGACCTCGAGGACGGTGTGGGTGTTAGTGACGCCGAAATGGTCCACCCGAGTGCCCCAGTAGTCGGTGAACGACAGCATCCTGGCCGACGGCTCGACGATCACCCGATAGTTCAGCAACTGCTGGCGCTCATCGGAGACCGGACAGGCTCTCATCTCGTTTTGGGACTCCCGAACCGGAGCGTCGAACGCGAATGTGGTGCGATAGCAGATGTCCAGCCTCACGACGACACCCCCGGCATGATGGCCTGGCTGTGCAGATCGAACGACTCGGCGTTGCGGAAGAAGTGGTTGCCCACCAGATTGGCCACGTCCCGCACTCCGTCTTCCAGCGTGGACAGATGACGGGGCAGGTCGCCCACCATGGAATCAAAGTCGGCATACTCCAGCTCGGAGCGGAGCTGGGCCAAACGCCGAAGAGGCGGGGGACGGCCGTTGGCGGCCAGCGCTTGCACATGGGACTCGCTGGCCCTCAGGCAATAGATCACTGATCGGGGGAATGAGTCGTTGATCATGAGGAATCGGGCCACGTCAGAGCCCACAGGAGATGATTGGCTGGCCCGTTGGTAGGCCTCCAGGGCCGAGACCGACCGGAGGGTGAGGGCCATCTCGTCGTAGGACGATCCGTCGAGCTCCGGGTAGCGGACGCTGACCAGGCGGCAGGTCATCAGCGCCCGTTCCAGCATCTGGCCCAGCACCAAGAACCGGTAGCCCTCACCCTGGGCCATCGACGAGCTGATGACACCGGTCAGCGACTGGCAGCTCACCCGGATGAAGTCGAGGGTTTGGAACGGGTCTTGCTCCATGGTTGCCGGGAAGTCGCCTTGGCGGAGCCGCAGGTGAAACTCGTTGATCTGCTCCCAGAGCTCTGAGGGGATCTGGTCTCGCAGGGATCGGAAGTTCTCCCTGGTGCGGCCGATGCAGAACGCCACCGACCCGGCCAGGGCCGGTGATGCCACCAAGCGGGTCGCCGCCGCCTGCACGTCGATGCCCAGCCCGGCCTCGCTCCGCAGCATGGGCGGGGACGGCGTCATGCTCTCGGCCATGGTCTGCACGTCTTCGGTGGGGGTCGGCACCTCCAGCCGCAGCGTGCTGATCAAGTTCTGCATTCGATCGATGGCCTGGGCTGGGCTCTCGGCCACAGTGCTGAGCAGGGTGGCCCGCACCATTCGGGCGGTGTCCTCGGCCCGCTCCAGGTAGCGGCCGGCCCAGAACATGTCCTCGGCGTGTCGGGCCAGCATCAGCTCGGAAGTCCTGGTTCGCTTGCGTGTCGGGCCAGCATCAGCTCGGGGCTGCCGTTGTCGGTTCGGGGCTGCCCAGCACCCATGTGTCTTTGGAGCCTCCGCCCTGAGAGCTGTTGACGATGAGCGATCCTTCCCGCAGGGCCACCCGAGTGAGCCCGCCGGGTATCACCTCCACCTGCTCGCCGCTCAATACGAACGGGCGCAGATCGATGTGGCGGGGGGCGAATCCGTCGCCGCTCCACGCGGGCAGCCGGGACAGGTTCACCACCTCTTGGGCGATCCAGTTGCGGGGGTCGGCCAGGATCTTGTCTCGGGCCTCGGCCAGCTCGGCATCGGTGGCCCGGGGGCCGATCACGATGCCGTAGCCCCCGGATTCGGCCACCGGCTTGACCACCAGTTGGTCGAGGCGCTTCAGCACCTCGTTCCGCTGGTCCTCCTCCCACAGCAGGTAGGTGTCGGCGTTGGGGATGATCGCCTCCTCGCCCAGGTAGTAGCGGATCATGTCGGGCACGTAGGCATAGACCGCCTTGTCGTCGCCCACTCCGTTGCCCACCGAGTTGGCCACCGACACCGTGCCGGCCCGAGCGGCGGCCATCAGGCCGGGCACCCCCAGGGTGGAGTTGGGGTTGAACACCACCGGATCCAAGAAATCATCGTCGATGCGGCGGTAGATCACGTCCACCCGCTCCAGGCCCCGAGTGGTGCGCATAGCCACCACATGGTCGTCCACCACCAGGTCGCGCCCCTCCACCAGCTCCACGCC
Organism: bacterium; assembly: GCA_026708015.1. Taxonomy (NCBI): domain Bacteria; species bacterium. The sequence continues at coordinate 12,280 of JAPOVT010000043.1, read as the reverse complement.
CATGCTGCGGGCCAGAAAAGCGTGCTCGAAGTAGGCCGAGTTGAAGATGCCCGGGGTGAGCACCACCACGGTGGGGTCGTCGCCGCATGCGGGTGGAGCGATAGAGCGCAACGCCCGCAGCAGCGACCGCCCGTAGTGGTCAACCGAGCGAACCGCCAGATCGGAGAAGGCGGCGGGCAACAGCTTGGTCATGGCCGCCCGGTTCTCGATCACATAGGAGATGCCGCTGGGGTTGCGCAGGTTGTCCTCCAGCACCCGGTAGGCGCCGTCGGCGTCGCGCACCAAGTCGATACCGGCCACCAGGCAGCGCGCCCCCAGCGGGACCGACACGTTCATGGCCTCCCGCTCAAAGCCGGTGCATGAGGTGATCAGCCGGCGGGGGACGATTCCGTCGTTGACGATGGCCTGCTCACCGGCGTAGATGTCGTCGAGGAAGCGGTTGAGGGCGGTGACCCGCTGGATCAGGCCCCGCTCCAGCATGGACCACTCCTCGGCGGCGATCACCCGAGGGAACAGGTCCATGGGCCAGGTACGCTCGGTGCCCTCGTCGCCGCCGTACACCGTGAAGGTGATCCCCTGGCGGCGGAAGGATTCGTTGCGCTGCTCTTCGAGGGCCTTCACCTGTTCCGGCGTCAGCCGGTCGAACCACTCCTGCACCGGCCGGTAGTGATCACGGATTCGCCCCTGCTCGTCGACAGCCTCGTCGAAGAACCCAGGAGCGCCGGACATGGCCGCCATTCTAAGTGGTCGGGTTTCTCCGGGTTTCGTGTTGGTGGGGTCGGGCTGGCCGGATTTGAACCGGCGACCCCCTGCTCCCAAAGCAGGTGCGCTGACCAAGCTGCGCCACAGCCCGTGTTGGGGGTAAGCGTACTCGTCGCCCTAGTGCCGGAGAGCAACTGGTTTTCCCGCCCGGCGGGATCAGGACAGGGCTTCCTCCACCCGGTCGAGGGCCTCGTCCTCAGACACGTTCAGCGAGAAGCTCAGCTCCGACACCAGCACGTTGCGGGCCTTGGTGAACAGGCTCTTCTCGCCGGCGGAGAGTCCTTTGTTCTGGTCTCGCAGGGCCAGGTTCCGCACCACCTCGGCCACCTGGTAGACGTCGCCCGACTTGAGCTTCTCCTGGTGGTTCTTGAACCGGCGGCTCCAGTTGGCGGGCTCGCGCACGTCGCGCTTGCGGAGCACCTCGAACAGGTCCTCCACGTCCTCGGTGGAGATGGGCCACCGCATGCCCACCTCTTCGGCCTTGGACACGGGCACCGACAGCACCATCTCGCCGTGGGCCATGCGAAGCACCAGGTACTCGGTCTTTTCTCCGAATGCCTCTTTCATCTCCCGCTTGACCACGGTGGCTGCTCCGTGGTGGGGGTAGACGACCTTGTCACCTTTTTTGAACGTCATTGTGCTCCGAGGGGCTCAGGGGAACCCCCTAAGGATGCCATCATCGGGAGCGGTTTCGCATCTTGGGTGCAATCTCCTGCTTTCCCGCCAAGCTCCATGCACAACGACAGCCCAGCGACCAAGATGGGCGAAGATGGCTTCGCTTCGAACCGAGATAACCGAGATCGTCACCGGGCTGGGGATGCTTGAATTCGATTCGCTGGATGAGGCGCTGGCGGCCCGCCCCTCGAAGATGGTGGGGGTGGAGCACCGCCACTACGACAAGCTGATCGCCGCCCGGGCCGACGGTAAGCACGGGGTGCAGTTCGAGGAGGCTTGGGCCAACGGCCTGGCCTTCGCGGTGGCCGAAGACGGCTTGCGGGAGAGGGCGCCGAAGCGGGTGGAGTGGAAGGGCCCCCATCAGGCGCCCTCCTATGAGCAGACGCCGGCTGATCTGCGGATCGACCATGTGTATCTGGTGAGCTGCAAGTACGGGTCGAGCCTGCTGCACAACGTGGCTCCCGGGCACCTCTTCGAGCGGCTGCTGGCGGTGAGGCGAACCGGGGCAGGGGACTGGTACGCCGAAGTGGCCCTGGCCGAGTACCAGGCCCTCTACCAGGCCGCCCGCCAGTATCTGGCCAGCCACGAGGAGGGGTTCGACGACCTGCCGCCGTCGGTCACCGATCTGAGCGCCGACCAGCACAAGCGGCTGAAGCGGCCCTTTGCCCGCCGCTGGCCCGAGCCGCTGGCCGAGGCGGCCCACTGGTTCTCGGTGGCGGTGTCGCAAGCTTCCGCCGAGCGGTGGCTCAAGGCGCTGGGCCATCGGGCCACCCGTCGGGAAGAGGCGCTGTGGCGCCTGCTGCGGCTTCAGCCCGCGCCCTATTTCGTGTTGGGCACCGACCACCGCCGCCGTCCGGTGCGCTATCGGGTGGACACCCCCTGGGATTTCCGCCAGCGGTTCGCGTTCAGGTCGTTCGACGTTTGGCCGGAGGCCCGGGTGCAGCCGGTGGTGCGCTGGCGGGGCGACCTGATTGTCAAAGCCACCGACACCCCCGTGCACGTGGACGGACATGTAGAGGTGCGGTGGAGCCACGGCCGCTTCCAGGGGTCGCCCGAGGCCAAGGTATATCTCAAGACCCCCCACCTGGAGACCCCCGGCTATACGGAACTGTCGTAGCTGGCCTTGATCGGAGATCAGGCCCAGATGGCCATCGGATAGCCGGTGGTGTCGATTTCGCCGTGTCCCAAGATCATCGCCGTGCCGGCGGCCATGCGCCGGGCAGTCCAGGCCGCGGCTGTGGCGTCGATCAAGTCGTGCAATTCGCAGGGGCGTTCCTTGTGAACTAGCTCCCATTGAAGCCTGTCGAATTCAGGTTCGAGGGCGGCGAAGCGCTCGGCGATCCCTCCTCTTCGATGTTTGGAGATCGACATCGGCTTACCAGCCAGCACGGCAAGACTGGTCTCGGGGTGGACCTCGGCTGCCTGGGGCTGAGCCTGCGGGGCCAGGTCAGCGGGAGACAACACGCCCCGAACCTCACGCACCTTGGGGAGCAGGTTGAACGCCTGGATCGACAGGCCTTGTCCCGTGACGCGCTTGGAAAGCTTGTTGGCCCTGGTGTGGTCGGCTGACTCCAGCAAATAGAGGGAAGGAGTCCAGAACAGTGATGAGCGCCGAGGGCCGAGCAGGTCTTTGGCCTCGCGATCGGAACGACGCCGAACCTTGTCAGGCAGACCGATGGGCATGTCGATCGCAACGGCCAAGAGCCGGCGTTTCCGAGCTCTTGCCCATATTTCGGCGAAGGACGTCGATAGCCAGAACTCCACGGGGGAGCCGGGAATTGTGCTGGTGGTGGCCATCACCCAGCCCCCTCTGGTTCCGTCCACTCCCGCCACCCGCGCTACGTCACTCAAAACGGACCTCGAAGATGGTGGGCCAGCGCTTGCCGGTGATGAGGAAGGTTCCAGTGTCGGGCCGGTAGGCGATGCCGTTGAGGACGTCGTTGCTGTCGGTCAATTCTGGATGGGGGCTGATGATCCCGGCCATGTCGGCTTCGGCGGCGACCGACCCGGTGTCGGGGTCGATGACCACGATGCGGTCGGTGAGCCAGACGTTGGCCCACACCTGATTGCCGACGCACTCCAGTTCGTTGAGCCGGTTGACCGGGCTGCCGTCGGCCCGGGTGACGGCAACCGAGCCCATTGCCTCGAAGGTGGTGGGGTGTCGGAAGGTGAGCGTGTTCGACCCGTCGCTCATCACCAGGCGGGCGCCGTCGTGGCACAGCCCCCAGCCCTCGCCGGCGTAAGTGAAGCTGCCGGTGGGCTCGAGCGTGTCCCGGTGGTACACCCCAGCGGTGCCCGCTTGCCAGGTGAGCCAGATGAGTTGGTCGTCAACCAGGGCGAGGCCCTCTCCGAAGTGCTGGGGGTCGGCCGCGGTCTCCTGAAGCACTCGCCCGGTGGGCAAGTCGATGATTCGCAGCACGGATTGTCCTCGCAGCCCGGTGCCCTCGTACACCAGGCCGTCGAACCACACGAGTCCTTGGGTGAACGACGAGGTGTCGTGGGGATGGGTGGCCACCACCTGGTAGGTCAGCGTTCCCGACCAGGCAGGGGGCAGGGGTTCTGGAGGGGCCGGCGGTTCTTTGGGGGTGGGTTGGACGGTGGGAACCGGAGTTGTGGGCGCCGGGGTGGGATTCGCTGTGGGCGAAGCGGTGAGTTGAGCCGTGGGATTCGCGGTGGGTGAGGCAGTGGGTTGGGCGGTGGGATTCGCGGTGGGTGAGGCAGTCGGCGCTGCGGTGGCTGCGGGAGTTGCCACTGCGGTGGGCTGGGCGGTCGGGAAGGACGTGGGGACTGGGGAGGGTGATGCCGGGGCTGTCGCATCAGGGGTGGGCGAGGCCGGGGTTGGTGCTGTCGCATTAGGGGCAGCCTTTGGCGCAGGCGCATCAGCACCGCAGGCTGCCGCCAAGGCGATGGCAGCCAACAGCCATATCGCAGCTCTCAGGAGGTGATTGCGAGACAGAGCCGCCATTGTTGCTCAAATACGCCCCCCGGTCAGAGGGGTGTCACACTGAACCCGTGGATTTCTCCTTGTCCGAGCAGGAGCAGGCGGTGGCCGATCTGAGCCGTCAGATCTTGAGCGACCTGTCAACTCCTGAACGGCACAAGCAACTGGAGGCAGAAGGCGCCGTTCATGACACCCAGGCGTGGCAGGCGCTCAGCGAGGCCGGGCTGGTGGGCGTGTCTCTGCCGGCGGACTGCGGCGGGGGCGGCCTGGGATTCCTGGCCGCCTGCCTGATGCTGGAGGAGGTCGGCCGGACCACGGCCCGAGTGCCCTTCCTGGCCCCGGTGGCGGCCATGGCCGTAGCAGAGTTCAGCCCAGGCCACCGTTGTCTGGCTGGCATGGCCGAAGGGTCGGTGTTGGTATCGCCCGCATTGGTGGAACCGGGCCGCGACCCCGGCGAACCCTCTACGGCTGCGACCGCGACAGGCGATGGCTGGACGCTGAGCGGGACCAAGGAGATGGTCCCGTTTGCCGATCAGGCCCACTGTCTCTTGGTCACCGCATCGGCGGGCGATGAGGCCGGGCTTTTCCTGGTGGACAAGTCAGCCTCTGAGGTTGAGGTCGTGCTTCAGGAGACCACATCGGGGCTGGTCGAGGGGAAGGTAGTGCTGTCTGACGCACCCGCCGAGCGGCTGGGCGAGGACTCTGTACCGGTGGAATGGCTGGTGCAGCGGTGTACCGCGGCGCTGAGCGCGGTGGCCGTGGGGGTGGTGAGCGAGGCCCTGCGGATTACCGCGGCCTATACCAGTGAGCGGGAGCAGTTCGGTCGGCCCATCGCCACCTTCCAGGCCGTCGGCCAGCGGGTGGGCGACGCCTATATCGACACCGAGGCCATCCGCCTCACCGCCCTGCAAGCGTGCTGGCGGCTCGATCAGGGGTTGGAGGCATCGACCGAGGTTGCGGTAGCCAAGTACTGGGCCGCCGACGGCGGTCAGCGGGTGGCCAACGCTGCCCAGCACCTCCACGGCGGAATGGGCGTGGACCGCGACTATCCGCTGTGGCGCTACTACGTATGGGCCAAGCACTTGGAGCTGTCGCTAGGCGGGGCCACTGCCCAGCTCCTGCGCATCGGCGACGCCCTCGCCGCCGGCACCGCCTGAGCGTGGCGGATTCGAGGGGTTACCCTACGCCACCATGAGCGATGCCAAGCGAGACGTCAGGGCTACCGACGGGCGGTCTCTTCCCATGGTGGTGCGGGCGCTGAACGGCTATGGCCGCACCGTTCGCCGGATTCGACCCACACATGGCCGGCTCAATGCCGATGCGTTGGTGAACAAGGCCCAGGAGTCGGCCAAGCTCGACGACTTCGGACCCGACGGCTGGCAAGAGGGGTTCGAGATCCTGGTGGACTCGATCAACAACGAGGGCAATCTGAGCCAGCTGGGTCGGATGATCATGGGGGGCCTTCTCGACTCCACGCTCCAGATGCGGCTGCGGGTGATGGACTGGGCCCACCAGCATCCCGAAGTGGCCCGTGAGCAGATCACCGCGCCGATCGTGGTGAGCGGTCTGCCCCGCACCGGCACCACCTTGCTCAGCAACTTGCTTGATCTAGATCCTCAGAACCGGTCGCTTCTGGGCTGGGAGGCTGCGGCCGTCGCCCCGCCGCCCACCCTGTCGAGCCACAAAGAAGACCCCCGCATTGTTGCCTCAGTGGAGGGCTCGGGCCAGTTGTCCAAGCTGGCCCCCAGCGTTCAGGCCATGCACCCGATGGCGGCCACCCTGCCCACCGAGTGCGTGACGCTGCTGGGCGGGGAGTTCAAGTCGATCCACTTCGAGACCCAGGGCACGTTCGACACCTACGGCGCATGGTTTGAGACCTGCGACATGGTGCCGGCCTATGAGTTCCACCGCCTGTGCTTGCAGGTGCTGCAATCCACCATCCCGACCCAGCGGTGGGCGCTGAAGACGCCGGGCCACATGTGGCACATGGACGCCGTGTACGCCGTGTACCCCGATGCCCGGGTGGTGTGGACCCACCGCGACCCGCTCAAGGTGGTGGGGTCGGTGGCCAGCCTCAACAGCACCCTCCACGCCACCAACACAGACCAGGTGGATTTCGCCCGGGTAGGCCGAACCTGGCGGGACAAGTGCCTGCACGGCATCAAGGTGGGCGCCGAGTTCCGAGACCGGCAGGGGCCGAACGATACCGTGTTCGACCTCCAGTACGCCGAGCTTATGGACGACCCGGTGGGCTCAGTGGAGCGCATCTACCGCCACTTCAACATGGAGCTCGACGATCTCGGCCGGCGCAGGATGGCGGCGTGGATGGAGGAAAACCCCCAAGACCGCTTCGGAAGACACCGCTACACGCTCGACCAGTTCGGATTGTCAGCCGACGAAGTCCGCGAGCAATTCGCCCACTACGTCGAGCGCTATCAGGTACCCTCGGAGAGGTAGTAGGAGCCCTTAGGGCCAGTGGGTTCCGGGATAGGGGTTGGGGTTTTGGGCGGCCCACTGGTGTAGGTGTCTCGCGAGGTGGTGGGCTAGTGCGCCACCTCGTGGGTGGTCAGCTTTGCGGACTAGCACCACGGGTACACAGGGGTCGTCGTTGGCGAGTCGCTGGGCGGCGATTGCTGCGAAGTCTGAGAAGTTCTCGGTCACCACTACTCGGCTTTGTCTGAGGGCTTCGGCATAGACCGACTCGTCATCTGCTCCGGCGAGCCCGACGGCGGAGACGCTGATGGCGTCATGGCCCAGTGCGTTCAGCTCCTCCGAGGTCGATGGCGGCAGCATTTCGTCGATCAGCCACCTCAAGACGACAGCAAGTTCTCGCGTTGTTCAATCCGGCGGCGGATCTGCTCAGCGGCCCGCTCATTCGCTTCGATGCGAGCGTCGATCTCCTCGGGGAAGGAGCTATAGAAGTCGGCAGCCAAACTGACCATGCTCACCGGTAGTTCGAGTTCCTCGGCAAGACGCTCGATGCGGTCCATGCCTCGGCCCGACCAACCCCGCAGGTCGCGGATGACTTCCCATACATCTGGCCCGCCGACCAGCCCCGCTCGTCGCCCGGTAGGACCAGAGCGATAGATCACACCCGGGAACTCTCGGGTTTTCAGCCCCTCATCAAGCAGCGAGCTCACCAGCGATGTGGTTGACATGGAAGCGGCCCGACTCTCGGCTTCGAGGCGCTCCAACAGCTCATCTTCAAGGCGAAAAGAAGTAGGACGGGGCACAGCTCACCTCTCTTCTATGCTCAGTGCTTCTGCAGCCGATTTCATGAGAAACACGCTACATTGCACTACATAGAAATACAAACGCTTTGAACAGCAGCGGCTCAGAGGTGGGGGAGTACCTCGGTTTCGAAGAGGCGGAGGTTTTCCCAGGAAACGGCGGGGTCGAGGCCGCCCATGAGGGGGTGGAACATGAGGGCGTCGAAGTCGCCCATGGCCTTGATCATGTCGATGGCCTCGGCTGGGGAGATCAGTTGGTGCATGCCCATGGCCCGCAGGGCGTCGGCGTTCTCGACTGGCTCGAAGCCGGTGGCCGCGCCTGACTCTGCCGCCCATTGGCCGTAGGCGTTCATCTCGTGCAGGGCGTGGGGGGCGACCTTGGCCCAGGTGGCGTCGGGATCGTGGGTGATGTGCAGGTAGCCGACCCCGCCGGAGGTGGCCGGACCGGGGTCGTCACGGCCCAGTTTGATGACCTCGTCGCGGTAGAAGTCCCAGAACTCGGGCATGGTGGGCAGGAACCCATCCGCGATATGGGCCGCTCGCCGGGCCGCCTTCTCGCCGCTGCCCCCCAGCCAGATGGCCGGCCGGGGATTCTGATAGGGGGTGGGGGTGACCCGCACGGTGCGGCCCCGGAACTCAAACGGCTCGCCGGTCCACGCCGCCTTGAGGGTCTCCACCATCTCGGTGGTGAGGCGCACCCGGTCGCTCGTCGTATGCCCGAACATCTCGAACTCCGAGGGCACATAGCCCCCGGCCACCGTCACGCTGATGCGGCCCTTGCTGATCCGGTCGAGCACGGCCAGGTCTTCGGCGATCCGCAGCGGGTCGTGCATGGGGGCGATCAGCGCCGCCAGCATGATGTGGATGTTCTCGGTGCGGGCGGCGATGGCCGAGGCCAGCGCCACCAGCGAGGGCAGGTAGCCGTCGTTGGAGCCGTGGTGCTCCGACAGGGTCACCGACACGAAGCCCAGGTCCTCGGCCCACACCACCTGTTCGATGGCGGCGTGGTACAGCTCCTCCACCGGCACCGGGCAGATGTCGGGGCACCGGAAGTCGTAGCGGATGTTGAGCAGCGCCATGGCCGCCTCCAGTCTTCGGTTAGCTCTTCTTGAACGGGTAGTTGGCGGTCAAGGCGCCCCCTAGCTGTTCTTGAACTCCGGGATCACGTAGTTGCCCATGAGCTCGATGGAGGTCATCACATCCTCGTGGGCCATCTTGTACGGGTTGAACAGGCAGAACAAAAGGTCGCAGCCCACCGCCTCGTAGCGCTTGGCGATCTCCACACAGCGGTCGGGGTCGCCCATCACCGCGGCGCCCGACTCCCAGATGTAGTCCATGGTGATCTGGCCCAACAGGCCCTCGTCGCGGCTCTTGGCCGCGTCGCCGGTGTACTCGTAGGTGCCCAGCTCGGCCACCTCCAGGTCGGCCAGGTAGTCGGCCACCGAGGCGATGAGCCCGCCCCCGTAGCCCGGATACCACACGAACGACTCCTCGGCGGCGGCCCGGGCCTTCTCGTTGGTCTCATTGCAGTGCACCATGGTGAAGGTGGCGGCCCGCTCGTTGCGGAACGCCCCCACCGGCTCGTCGCAGTCGGCGTGGCCCTTGCGGAAGGCCTCGAGCCGCTCGGCCAGGTCCTCAGGCGGCTGGCCCACGGTGAACGAGCACAGCCCGATGCCCCGCTTGCCGATCTCATAGTGGCCCGGCACCGAGCTGGTGGCCCCCCAGATGGGCGGGTGGGGATCCTGGCGGGGCTTGGGCAGCACCCGGCGCTTGGGCATCGACCAGTACTCGCCCTCGAACTCGTACTCGTCGTTGGTCCAGCAGCCCACGATGTGGCGCAGGGCCTCGTCCCACTGGGCCCGGGTCTCGTTGGGGTGGATGTTGAATCCCTCCAGCTCGGCCCGGGTGGACGAGCGGCCGGTGCCGAACTCCACCCGCCCGTTGCTGATCAGATCGAGCACCGCCACCGACTCCGCCGTGCGCACCGGGTGGTTGTAGGGCTTGGGCAGAAGCCGCACGCCGTAGCCGATCCGCATGTTCTCGGTGAGGGCGGCGATGTGGCCATACAGCACCTCGGGGTTAGAGCAGTGGGAGTACTCCTCCAAGAAGTGGTGCTCCACCGTCCAGAACGAGTGGAAGCCCATCTTGTCGCCCAGAACGGCCTGTTCGATGGTGTTCTGGTAGGCGTTGTACTCGCTCTCACGAGTCCAGGGCCGGGCCACCGGAATCTCGTAGAACATCGCAAACTCCATGCCATTCCCCTTGAGTGTCGGCGCTGCTGTGTCCGGGCAGATCGTAAACGCCGCGACCCGCAGTAGGCGCATTGGGCTCGGGTAGGGTGCGGCCCATGGCACTAGATCCGGCCGCCAAGGCCGTTATGGACATGATGGAAGAAAACGGGGTCAGCTTTGCGGGCATCGCCTCGCTGACCGCCGAGGAGCTGCGCAACCGCATGCAGTTGGGCGACATGCCGGTGGAGGATGTGGCCCGCACTGAGGACCGGGTGATCGGTGGCGCCGACGGCGGCGATCTGCCCATCAGGATCTACTGGGCCGAGGCCACCGATGAGCCCCGCCCGGTGGTGGTGTTCTTCCACGGCGGGGGATGGGTGATCGGCGGCATCGACAGCCACGACGGCCAGGTGCGAGAGATGGTGAACCGCACCGGCATGGTGTACGTGTCGGTGGACTACCGGCTGGCCCCCGAGGCCAAGTTCCCGGCCGCGGCCGAAGACTGTTACGCCGCTACCCAGTGGGTGGCCGCCAACGCGGCGTCCATCGGCGCCGACGCCTCCCGGCTAGGCGTGGCCGGCGACAGCGCCGGAGGCAACCTGGCCGCGGTGGTGTCCCAAATGGCCCGCGACCGGGGCGGTCCGGCCATCGCCCATCAGCTGCTCGTCTATCCCTGCTGCGGCATGGACTCCAACGCCTGGCCGTCGCAGACCGAGAACGGCTTCGACTACTTCCTTACCAAGGAGTCGATGGACTGGTTCTACGACCAGTACGCGGATGTGGCCGACCGCGACAACCCCTATGCCTCGCCGATCAAAGCAGCCGACCTCAGCGGATTGCCCCCGGCGTGTGTGATCACTGCCGAGTTCGACCCGCTGCGCGACGAGGGAGAGGCCTACGGGGCCCGCCTCCAAGAATCCGGGGTGGCGTGTGAGGTCCACCGCTACGACGGCATGTTCCACGGCTTCTTCGGTATGACCTTGGCCATCCCCGGCGCCGTCGAAGCCCAGGAGACCGCGGCTGCCGCGGTGCAGGCCGCCCTGTCGGGATAGTCCCGGCGTGAAGCCCTGAGCACAAGCGCGGTCGGCTACGACGACCGCTACCGGTTCCGCCTGATGGCGGCCATCGTCCCCGTGCAGTTCGGGGTGAGCATGAGCCTGACGGTGATCGCCGTGGCCGTCGGCGACATCGCCCGCGACCTCGACACCGGAACCGATGCCGCCAGCTGGACGGTGAGCGGGGCCATCTTGGCCTCAGCGGTGTCCACGTCGCTGGGCGGCAAGCTGGGCGACATCTACGGCCACCGCCGGGCATTTTTGGCTTCGGCGGTGATGCTGGTGGTGGTCACACCTCTCAGCGGCCTGGCCTGGAACATCGAGAGCTTGATCGGTTTCCGGGTGGCGGCCGGGGTGGCCAACGGGGTGGCCACCGCGGCAGGCACCGCCATGGTGCTGCTGGCGTTTCCCGTCGCCACCCGCTCCCGGGCCATCGGCTGGTACCAGTCGGCCTTGTCGGGGGCACCCGCCATCGGGCTGATCGTGGGCGGGCAGATCGTCGAGCAGTTCGGCTGGCGGTGGGTGTTCGCCTTCTTCGGGGTGATCGCGGTGATCGGCCTGGTGACCAGCGCGACGGTTGTCCGCCCGATGGGCGGCGGCCTGGAAGTGTCGGTCGACTACTGGGGCGGCCTCACGCTCACCGCCGGGGTGGCACTGGTGCTGGTGGGGCTCACGCTGTTGGGCAACGACGGGGTGGGCACTTCGGTGAGCGTCATCCTCATGGCCGGCGGGGTTGTGCTTCTGGGGGCGTTCGCCCGCATAGAGCAGCGCGTGCCCGAGCCGATCATCAGCATGGCCTACCTGCGAAAGCGCAACTTCTCCATCCCCATCTGGGTGGTCACCCTGGCCAACTTCTCGTTCATGGGCGGTCTGGTGGTGACCCCGTTCTTGTTCACCGAGCGGTTGGGCTGGGGCCTGGGAGCGGCAACCCTGCTGTTGGCGGTGCGGCCGATCACGTTCAGCTCGTGCGCCTTTGCCGGGGGCTACATCCACCCCCGCTTGGGGCCCCGCACCACCCCGGTAGTCGGATCGTCGCTGTTGGCCGTGGGCATGGTGTTCTTCGCCCTGTCGGCCTGGCAGGCATCGCTGGGCTGGACGGTGGCGGGGCTGTTCGTGGTGGCCATCGGCCACGGCATCCAGCTCCCCTCGCTCACCACCACCGCCTCCGACGCAGTAGAGCCCGAGGACTACGGCGTGGCCTCGGGCATGCGGGGCACCCTCACCCAAGTCGGCGTCACCACCGGCATGCAGACCATGGTCGTCATGATCGGCACCGACATCACCGGCAACTCCCTGGCCAGCTCCTACCTCCTAGGCGCCGGCGCCGCCATCCTCGCCGTAGCCCTCTCCCTCGCCATCTCCCCCGGTTCAAGGACCGTCCGCACC
>JAPOVT010000042.1 GCA_026708015.1 bacterium | reverse complement strand
TTATTTCCGAAATAGCTTTGGACATTAAGTTTTTGAAATTTTTCCCTTCCGAAAATTTCCCACCATACAGTATACTTTATTTAGCCAAATGTGTTTTTTGAATGAATTTGGCCAAGTTTCCCTCTATACAGTATACAAGTGACTCCTTTAAGTTCAACAGTTTTATTAGTATATAAATATATTGTACATATGCATACGTAGCTACATAGCAAAATGTTAAAGGGAAACAACACACACTAACATAATTATAGAATAAAATAGTAAAGAATACAAGATTAATAACAGATAAAATCATTTTTATGTAGGGAAAAACCTCAAAAGTAAGGAAAAAACCCTATTGAATATTTGCAACTAAAAAACTTACTACCAACTACAATATTATTTACTAGCTATGTACATATGTATGTATATGTGTATAAATATATATTGGAAAGATTAACTACACTATAATTGTAAAATTATTATTTGCAAAAATTCTTTTTAAGTTTTCCTTCTCATCTTTACTGACATTATTGTCAGTAACATTTAATAACTGTAACGTGACAATATTCTTGGCTGTTTGAACAATCAGGTTGACCCCAGTTGTTTGCACGGGGCGACCGATCGGCTATTGGTGGATTCCCGCCGCCGCTGGGAGGATCCTTCGTTCGGATGGACAGCCGCGCTGGCGTCCGATCCAGTGGCTCTGCTGGGTGCGGCTGCTGGGCAGATTGCCTCGGCCGATGATGCCTGGGCGGTGAGTTGGATCGAAGCGGCTGCCGACTCGTGGGATCGGGTAGAGGCGGTCTTGGATGGTTTGGGGCGGGTTAGGCCGGTCAAGAACGCCTTTGGTCATACGATCGAGATCACAGACTCTTGGGGCTTGCTAGAGCCTTTGCTGGCCGCCACCCTGCTGCGGGCACTGCCCCCAGAAGTGACGTTGTATGCATCCAGCAGCATGCCGGTGCGAGACGTGACGTCGTTCTGGCCCTCCGACGCCCTGCCCCGGCGGGTGCTGGTCAACCGGGGGGCCAACGGCATCGACGGGGTGATCTCATCGGCTTTGGGCGCAGCCTTGGCCATGGGCCAGCCCGTGGCTGCACTGGTGGGCGATGTGGCCTTGCTCCACGACATCGGGGGGCTGCTGGCCGCATCCCTGTCGGGGGCCGATCTCACCGTGGTGGTGCCCAACAACGACGGCGGCGGCATCTTCTCGCTGCTCCCGCTGGCCGACAGTGGATCCGACGTTCACTTCGAAGAACTGTTCCACACCCCTCACGGCGTTTCACTCCGCGATCTGGCCAATGGACTGGGCATTCACTATCACCAGATCGAACAGGCCGATGAACTGGCCGTTGCCATCGCCAAGGCTTCGGGAGTGACGGTGATCGAGGTTCCGATAGACCACGATGCCGCTATGAAGCAGCGCCAGCAGCTCTCTGATCTCACCGAATGAGCACAACGGCCACCGTGGTCCTGCACGGTTTCACCGGATCGGCCTCGGCCATGGCCCCGCTTACTAGCCGACTGCCCGACCCGGTGTTGGCTCTCGACCTTCCCGGCCACGGATTGGGGCCGGTCTCCGACAATCCCAACGACTACACCATGGCCGCGGCGGTAGCCGGTCTGGTTTCGGCTACCTCCCATCTGGGGCGGTTCGCCCTGGTGGGCTACTCGTTGGGCGGTCGGGTGGCGCTGCACTTCGCGCTGGCCCATCCCGACCGGGTGGGTTCGTTGGCTCTCATCGGTGTCCGAGCCGGGATTGATGATCCTGACGAGCGGGCTGGGAGAATCGCCGCCGACGAAGCGCTGGCCGACCGGATTGAGTCAGAGGGCATCGAGTGGTTCGCCGACTACTGGGCCGACCAGCCGCTATTCGATACTCAGAAGCAACGGCTGTCGGCCCAAGTGCGGGCTGAGCTTCGGGCTCAGCGGCTGGCCTGCGATCCGCGGGGTTTGGCTCACAGTCTGCGGGGCATGGGGGCTGGAGCGGTGGAGCCCGTCGGCTGCCGCCTAAGGGAGCTGGCCATGCCCTGCGCGCTTATTGCTGGCGTCGACGACGCCAAGTTCGTCGGCATTGCCCAAGAAATGGCCGCGGAAATTCCCCAAGCCGTTGTCTGTTTGATTCCCGACGCTGGCCACGCCGCCCACTTGGAAGCTCCCGACTTGACCGCCGCCGCGGTGATCCAATGCGTGTCGAGTTAAGAGAGATTTCCCTCAAACTTCGCCTTCCGGTGATAACCAGCCGGGGAGCCATCACCCAAAGAGATGGCATGTTGGTGCAGGTATCCGACGGTGGTGTCACTGGCTGGGGCGAAGCGTTGCCCTTGTCCGGATGGCCCGGCACCGACTTGTCGGCAACTCGACGTGCTCTGGAGCAATGGGCAGGTGATCCCGATCCCGATGACTTGCCCAATGAGCGGTTCGCCCACGGTGCTGTGGAGTTGGCCCTTCTCGGTTTAGAGGCCCGGCGTACGGGACAAACTCAAGCTGCGGTGTTGGCCGCTGGCGGAGCGGTGGCCGACTCAATTGAGCTCAATGCATTGGTCAGCGATGCCCATACCGCGGCGGCCGCGGTGGCCGCCGGCTTCCGCGCGGTGAAGCTGAAGGTGGGAGCGTCTGATTTGGAAGAGGATGTGGCTTCGGTAGCCGCGGTGCGTGGCGCCGTCGGCGACGACACCCGATTGCGGCTCGACGCCAATGGAGCCTGGACCACAGAGGAAGCGGTTGAAGCGTTGGCCCGGTTGGAGCAATACGACGTCGAGTATGTCGAAGAGCCAGTGGTTGGTATCGAGTCTCTGGCCCAAGTGGCGCCCCGGTCGCCAATACCGTTGGCGGTGGACGACAGCCTGAGCTCAGCCGAGACCCAGATTCCCGAATCAATTGCTGTAGTGGTGGTCAAGCCCATGGCCTTGGGCGGCCCCCGCACCGCCTACGCTGCTGCCCGTCGTTGGATCGACCAAGGCCGCAAGGTGGTCGTCACCAACTACTTCGACTCGGCCATTGGTCAGCACGCCGCCCTGAGTGTGGCCGCCGCTCTCCCTGGTCCTCCTCAAATCCACGGCACCATCACCCCTCACCTGTTCATGCAAGACATCGCCGAACTTCCGCTCGTTACCCACGGTCAATGCCCCCTCCCACCTCACAGCCCTGCTCCAATAGGTATCAACCTCGACGATTGATGATGAAGTGATGTTATGATGCAGTGATGCGAACAACGGTGGATCTGCCTGATGACATCCACACTCTCGCCAGTGAATTGGCTCATCAGCAGCGCAAAACCATGAGCGAGGTGTTGACTGAGTTCATCCGCCGGGGTATCTCATCCCAGGCTGCCCCAGAGACTGCTCGTTCCGGCTGGCCGATCATTAGTGTGGGTCGACCAGTTACCGCCGAGGACGTCCGCTCGCTGGAAGATGAATGACAGCGTTGCTCGACGGCAATGTGCTCATTGCCCTGACGATTTCTGAACATGTCCACCACGATCAGGCGTGGGATTGGTTCGACTCCAGAAACGACCAATTCGCGACCTGTCCGATTACCCAGGGAACTCTCCTTCGATATCTCCTGAGAGCCGGAGAGACGACTCAGGCCGCGCTAGGGGCGCTCCATCAGATCGTTGAACTTCGCCAGCACGTCTTTTGGCCCGATGAGATCGGCTACGAGGTCTCGATGATGTCCGGCGTCATCGGCCACCGGCAGGTGACGGATGCGTACCTGGTTGAGCTGGCCTCATATTTTGGCGGATCGCTGGTGACACTCGACAAAGGCCTGGCGGCTCTTCACGGCCACAGCGTTGAGTTGATCCCGACCTAGATGGATCGCTAAGGCTCGTAAACAACGGTGTCGGTATTGGCGTCGATGATGATGCGGTTGCCCAGGGGTTGGTTGAGGGTGATATCGGCGGTTTGTTGGAAGCCGGAGCGCTGGCACTCCTCGGTGGTGACCAGGGCGTAGATGGTGATCTTGATTTGGGTGATGCCGTAGTTGACCTCTGAGTCACTGAACTCCTCGCACTCCGTGCCCCAGTAGCGAACAGTGAGGTTACGGTCGTCGTCGCCCACCTCCACGTTGTTGATGATGCGGATCTCCCGGGGCGGCCCCTGAGGGAGCTCCTCGGTCTTGGTGGTGCAGCCCGCAACCAGCAGCACCACCGCCAATAGGAGCGCGACCTTGCGGAGGCTCTCGGCTCTTCGGCCCGCTACCAACTCCACGATCAGATCATGCCACTCGAGTGCAAGGTGGTTGGGGTGGGGCAATACCGTCAAGCCGTGGGACTCCGGCGGTCGCAGCTCGTGGTGGTGTGGTTGATCGGCGCCGCGGTGATCCTCCCCAACGCCACCATTGCCCCGGCCATCCCCGACATTGCCGACGCATTCGGCATCTCCGACCAAACCTCGGTGTTCATCTTGATGACCGCTCACGCCCCCGGCTTGTTCATGGCCTCGGTGATCGGGGTGGCCGCCGATCGCTACGGACGTCGTCGGATCATCGTGCCCTGCCTGCTGGTTTTCGGCCTGGGCGGGTTGGTCATCATGGCCTCCACCAACCTGGCCATGCTGTTGACCTTCCGATTCATCCAGGGTCTGGGCTCATCGGGGTTCTTGAGCCTCGCCCTGGTCATCATCGGCGACAACTACGAGGGAGTGGAGCGCACCCGGATCATCGGCCAGAACGCCCTGTCGATGAACTTGAGTGTGGCGTTGCTGCCCGCCGCCGGAGGCCTGCTCACCGAGTTGTTCGGCTGGCGGGGCCCATTCGCCCTGCACGCCTTCACCATTTTGTTGGCCCTGTTCGCGGCCACCCTGTTGCCTCCCGATGAGCGGCGGACCCCCGAGCCGCTGCGCCACCAACTCCGCCAGGCTCGCCCCCACCTCATGCAGCGGGAAGTAGGAGTGCTGCTGCTAGTGGCGCCATTCACATTCCTGGTCTTTTTCTCCGTCGGAATCACCACCATGCCCATCCACCTGGAGAACGAGTTCGGAGCCTCGGCCGGGATTCGGGGCTTGATCCAGTCGCTGCCCGCGGTGACAGCCGGATTGATTGCGCTGAGCATGGGACGCATTGCCAGTCGTCATTCCATCTCGACGATGGTGCGGGCCGGCTACATCGGCTTCGTGATCTGCCTGACCGGAATGGCGCTGTCACCCTCACTGGCGGTGATCATCGCCCCCGTACTGGTGTTGGGGGCGGCCGATCAGCTGGTGGTGGTCCCGCTGCAAAGCCGGGCCGCCTCGCTGGCCCCAGAAGAGCACCGAGCCGTGATGGTGGCCGCCTGGGGTACCGCCATCCGCATCGGCCAGGTCAGCGGCCCCGCCGTGGTGGCGGGCCTGCTCGCCGTCGGCAACACCCGTCTTGTCCTGTGGGGGGCCGCCGCCCTCTCCGCCGCCATGCTCATCTTCGTCACCCTCGTCCGCACCTACATCGACCGCGAACCCGCGTTCAGATCAGCACCTGGCTGAATCGGCCATTTGCTCCAGAAAGGCGTAACCCCGGCCGTTTGCCGAAGCAGTGACGGTTCCGGGGTCTAGGGAAGTAATCATAGGGGGCTGTCAAGATCTGGGCAACGACTTTCCCAGGTTGAGCAGGCTGGGTGATCGTCACGCTGGCCTGGAGACCAGAACATCGGGAATGCGGGACAGCCCTACCATCCAGGTATGGGTGTGCTGGCACATCCATTGAGCGAGTTCGAAGATCATCGCGGCGTCGTTGACCAACTCCCGGCGATGGATGGGCTTGTGATGAGCGACTCGGTTTCTGAGGTGATGAAGTTGTCTCATACGGGACTCAACATCTGCCCGTATTTGGGCCGCATTTCCAAATGAGGGGTGATTCGGGAACTGGGCCGCAAGAGCGGGAACCCACATCGTGGTGTGATAGCGCGGTGAGCAGAGAAATCTCCAGAAGCCGAATCCGAGTTCAGTGATCACCTTGTCCTGGCTTGACGGCTGTTTTCCGCTTTTCGTAGCCCGTCGTTCTGCTTTTGCAATCACCTTGAGAATGTGCCTGCTGCCTTTTCCAGGGAACATGGAAGTCTGCTTGAACCAGGGAGTTGACAACTCAGCCGACAAGGAGAGTTTGGTCAGTGCTGCGTCGAAGCGGTTGCGGAGCACGACTTCGAGGCGACCGAGATCTTCGAGGAAGGCAGCAGCGATTTGGGCGTTCCAGGCGTAGAGATCGAGTGCCCGACATAGGTCGTTGTCGCAGTCTTCGAGGTATGACCCCAGCTGGTCGATGGTCAGTCGTTCCAAGATGATCGCGGGATTGAACGTTGACGGTCTGGGCATCACCCGGTACCCTCACTTATCTAAACCCCGGAACCGTCCCTGCTTCGGCAAACGGCCGGGGTTACGTCTTGGTGGGGGGAAGTGGGGGCGACCGGGAGGTCGCGATGGGCACCGTCAGGCAGCCAATTGGAGGCTACCGGGGCTGAATGTGTATTGGTGCGGCTAGCGCCCTACGGCGGGGCGGAAGGCGGCGACTACTTCGGCTAGGTAGTCGTGGGCGGTGGCGGGGTCGGAGGGGATGGCGAGGTGAGCTCGGAAGTCGGTGACGCCGGCTTCGGCGAGAGGGGGGACGCCGTCCATGGTGGCGGCCAGGTCGATGCCGTCGTCGGTGCGCACTAGAGGCAGGGTACCCACCACGCCGATGCCTGATGGGTCGCGGTCATAGCCAGCCACCATTTCCCGCATCTGGGCGATGTTGGCGGCCATGTCGCCGCCCATGTCATCGCCCCACGGGATCCAGCCGCCCCCGAATCGGGCCAGTCGGCGCATCGACCGGGCATTGAGCGTGCCGCTCACCCACACCGGTACTCCTCCGGGCTGAACCGGCTGGGGCTGCATGTAGATACGGGAGAATTCGAGCCGGTCATCGCTGAAGTCGGCTGGACACGAAGTCCACAGGGCCTGGCACACTGCCAGGGTGTGGTCGAGCTGGCGGCCCCGTTCGGCGAAGTCCAAACCGGCGGCCTCGTACTCTTCGGCCTGCCAACCCACACCGACGCCCAAATCCACCCGGCCGCCAGTGAGCACGTCGAGGGTGGCCAGCTGCTTGGCCAGGATCACCGGGCGGCGCAGCGCGGCCAAAAGGATGTTGTTGGCCAACCGGAGGTTGCTGGTGATGGCCCCCACCACGGTGAGGAGGGTGGTGGGCTCCAGCCAGTGCCCGTCGGGACCGGTGGGCTGGCGACCACCGGCCATGCCGCCCAGTTCAGCTCGACCGTAGGCCTCCAAGTTCTCACCAAACACCACGTGATCGCTGACCACGACCTTGTCCACCCCGGCGGCATCGGCGGCTTTGGCCAAATCCAATGCGGGCTGCCAGCCCCCTGGACCGGGGTCGGCAGCGGTGAAATTGCGGAGTTGGATCGAGAGCAGCGCAGTCATGGCGTCTTGCTTAGCCGATCAAAGGCCCAAATGGCGCAGCGACCGGCAAGTGGGTGGACACGGCCACCCCCTCCGGCCACTGCGCCATCGAGGTTGTTCAAACGATCAGGCCCTCGAGGCTTCAGCTTGCGTCAGCCGAAGCCAGAACTGTCGTGATGATCAAGCGGTTACGAAGTCGAAGCAGACACCATGCCCTTGTAGGACGCATGGCTCAACGTAAGGGTCCAGATTGCCAGGACAATGGCGGTGATGGTGCTGATCGCCATCCAGAAGTCATTGGACTCCAGCGACGCGGCCATGAGGAGCAGCACTGCGGTCGCCAGCATCACCAGCGAGGCGATGCCCTGTACGGCTCGGTGAATCCCACCAGGCAACAGGCGAGTGCCGCCTAGGCCGGCAATTCCGATTGCTGCGTAGAGCACTGGCCAGAGGATCAAGACGATTCCGAGCTTGGCCGACTGCATAGCCACGGCTATCTCCGTGCTGTCGCCGCCGATGCCGTCGTTCAGCACTCTGACCGTCATATGGTCAAACCCCTCGAGCATGCCAAGGACGAAGATGGAGAGCATTCCCAAAAGCGTCCCGCCGCGAACCATGTCTCCCACCAGGCCTTGGTCGGTCACAAAGTGCCTGATGCTGTTGAGGCCGGTGATGACGAACATCAGACCGAAGGCATACATGACCGCCGATGTATGGGCGAGAACCTCGTTATTGGCCATCGCTTGTACCAAGGCGTCTACGTCGTTCCAGTCTTCTTTGTCAACCAGTATCCCTGGCTTGATTCCCCTGCCGACAGCGGATACCACCCCTCCGAAAAAGATGTACACGCCTCCGCGCTGCAAAGCACTCAATGACGACAACATGTCAAACCCCCGGTCTCTCCTGCCCGGCTCGATGAGCCGGTACCCGCTCATATTGCCTGTTTTGAAACTACATCTCATTCCTTTGGGGGGCAAGGATGTCGATTGTGGATATCTCTGCCGGAGCCTGGCATTCAACTAGGACACTGCCAACGGCCAGACTCGTGGTGTGACGCCAACCCTTGCCGAGTTTGCCGCCGAGGCGCGGTCGTTCTTGGACTCCAATGCCGAGCGGGTTGTGCAGGATGAGTTCACCTGGGGAATCGGCTCCGATGAGATCACCGTCTACGCCGAGAAGAGCCCGGCTGTAGAAGAGGCCGCGGTCAAGGCTGCCCAACAGTGGCGGGCCAAGATGTGGGAGGCGGGCTTCGGCTGGATCACCGGGCCGCCCGAGTACGGCGGACGAGGCCTCGATCCGGTGTATGAGCGGGTCTACCTCGACTTGGAGGCAGGCTACCGAGTGCCATCGCAGACCATGTTCGGCAGCTCTTTGGGAGTGGTGGCCCCCACCATTTTGGCCCACGGCTCCGACTGGCTGAAGGAGCAGTATCTGGTCCGACTGCACCGGGGGGAGATCCTGGCCTGCCAACTGCTGAGCGAGCCAGGGGCGGGGTCGGACTTGGCCTCCCTCACCACCCGGGCGATCGCCGATGGCGACGAGTGGCTGATCAACGGCCAGAAGGTTTGGAGCTCTCGGGCCCATTTCTCCGACATCGGCCTGCTGTTGGCCCGCACCGACCCTGATGCCCCCAAACATCAGGGCATCACCGCCTTCATCTATCCGATGGGCACGCCAGGTACTGACGTTCGCCCTTTGCGGCAGATGACCGGCGGGTCGGAGTTCAACGAGGTGTTCTTCGATGACGCCCGCATCGGCGACCGCTACCGGGTGGGAGACGTCAACACCGGTTGGTCGGTGTTCCGCACCTCATTGCAATCGGAACGGGCCTCGATCGGCTCGAGAGGGGCGGGCTACGGGGGTAGCGGACTGGTGGGGCTGGCCGCTCCTGAGAAGGTCGTGCAACTGGCTCAGCACTTCGGGTTGGCCGATGACCCGGTGGTGCGCCAAGACCTGGCCCGCCTCTACACCGGGTACCGACTGGTGGAATGGAACGCCAACCGGCAGCCCCCGCTGGCGCCGGCCGCAACCAAGTACGCCACCGCCCGACACATGAACTGGGCTTCATCGATGATCGCCCGTTTGCTTGGCCCCCGTATCTGCGCCGACACCGGGGAGTGGGGGACCTACGCATGGAAGCAGCTGCTGCTGGGAGCGTGCGCGATGCGTATCGGGGGCGGTACTGATGAGGTGATGAAAAATAGTGTTGGAGAGGGAGTTTTGGGACTGCCGAGAGAGCCGCGCTAGGCCTCCTGGGCTTCCAATGCACTTCTGTCGATCTTGGACATGGGGGTTAGGGGGAATGCTTCGGTGAGACGGAGGTGCTCGGGGAGCTTGTAGTCGGCGATGTGCTCTTGGCCGAAGGACCGCAGTTCTTCCAGGGTGGGAGGGTCGGCGGGGTCGGCGGGGATGACTACGGCGACTCCGACGGTGCCCAGCAACTCGTCGGGCCGGGGCACCACGCAAACGCCGGCCACCTTGGGATGCCAGGCCAGCACCTTCTCGGCCTCCACCGGGAACACCACATAGCCGCCGCGATGGAAGCCCTCGCCCCGACGGCCCACCAGCCGTAGGCAGCCGGTGTCGTCGATCCAGCCCTGGTCGCCGGTGTGGAGCCAGCCCCCTCGCAGTGCCTCGGCGGTGGCGGTCGGATTGCGCCAGTACCCGGCCATCACGGTGGGGGACTGAAAGCACACCTCTCCGACTGTTCCCTCTGGCACCGCCAGATCGCTGTCGGGGTCGCGCACCTCCACCTTGATGCCGGGCCGGGGCCGTCCCACGGTGTAGAGCATCTCCTCCATCGGGGCATCGACCCAGGTGAAGGTTCCAATGCCGCCGCCCTCGGTGCAGGCGTACCGCTGGGTCCAGTCGGCCCCGAATCGCTGGCGGGCCTCCTCGATCACATCGGGGGGCGAAGGCGCACCTCCGGTCACCACTAGTTTCACCGATGAGAAGTCGTATTGGTCGAAGTCGGGGTGGCGAAGCATGAGGGCGATCTGGGGCGCCACCCCGCCCACCGCGGGCATCTGGTAGCGGGACACGGAGTCGAGCACCGCGGTGGCGCTCCACTTGTCGATCACATGGAGGGTGGTGCCCACCGCGAACTGGGCGGGGATCTTGCCCATCACCCCGATGTGGGCCATCTGGGTGTTCGATGTGATGGGGCCACCCTCTCCCCAGCCATTCCCGGTGTCCACCATCGCTATGTCGGTCAGAATCTGGTCGGTGAACGTGGCCCCCTTGGGCACGCCGGTGGTACCCGAGGTGAACACCACCGCCACCGGCCGGTCGCCGTCGGAAGGCAGCCGTGCCGGGGCCTCGTTCTCCACCCGTAGGTCGGCGCATACGGAGTCGGGACCGTCGGCCAGCGAAACCTCGATGACGTCGATGCCAATGCCCATGCCTTCCACCATGGCGGCAGTGGCGATGGCACGGTCGGCCCCGCCCACCTCGTTCACCAGCACAGAGCGCTCGGGGGCAGGCAAGCGACTGCTCACCCCGGCGGTGATGGCTCCCAGCTTGGCCAACGCCCCGTAGAGCACGATGTAGTCCACCGACGAGGGCACCAACAGGGCGACCACTTCTCCGTGACTCACACCCCTTTTGGCTAGTCCAACCGCGACTTCATCGGTCAGGCGGTCGAATTGAGCAAAGCTGACCGGCCAACCCTCCTCTGCTACCAAGGCCGCACGGCGAGAAAACCGCTTGCCCGATGCCCTGATGGTTTCGGCCCACACCACCTGAGTGTGCCATTTCGGGATGACTGAGTACCCGCGTTGCCGGAGGAATACGGTTGGCGAGTCTGAACAGCAAGGAGCGTGGTCATGGGTGAGTTTGTGCGAATTGAGACCGGTGCGGCCGAAGGGGTAGCCATCCTGCGGCTAGACCGCCCCAAAGTCAACGCCCTGAATGCCCAGGTTGTGGCCGAGCTGCAACAGGCCGCCGACGAGTTGGCCGGCCGCACCGACATTCGGGCGGTGGTGATCTGGGGCGGCCCGAAGGTGTTTGCCGCCGGTGCCGACATCACCGAGTTCTCGGGAATGGATGTAGACCGGGGCCGGGACTTGAGCCAGCGGATCAACGCCGCTTTCCGGGCGCTGGAGTCCCTCCCCCAGATCACCATTTGCGCCATCAACGGCTACGCCCTCGGTGGAGGGTGTGAACTGGCTATGGCGGCCGAGTTCCGCCTGGTGGGCGAAGGCGCGGTTCTGGGTCAGCCGGAGATACTTCTGGGGCTCATCCCCGGAGGGGGCGGTACCCAGCGGCTGAGCCGCCTAGTGGGCATCACCAAGGCCAAGGAATTGATCTACAGCGGGCGAAACGTGCGGGCCGCCGAAGCAGTGGCCATCGGCTTGGCGAGCGCCCTCCATCCTGACGACGAGGTGTACGACGAAGCGGTGAAGTTGGCCGCCCGCTACGCCTCCGGCCCCGCGGCCACGACCCTGGCCAAGCAAGCCATCCTCGACGGCTACTTCCAGCCTCTCGATGAGGCCCTAGAGGTGGAGGCAGAGGCCTTTGCTGCCTGCTTCGACACCGACGACGCCCACATCGGCGTAGCCAGTTTCCTAGAAAACGGCCCCGGCAAGGCCCAGTTCACCGGCTCGTAGGAGCGGTCACACACCCGGGTTGGAATCGGGGATGGCCAGGGCCTTCTCCTCGGGGGGCGTGGGGCCGAATCGGCGCCAGAGCCAGCCCAGGGTGGCGCCGACCACAATCATCAACACCCCGATAAGGGCCATGTCCATCAGCCGGCCGCTCAAATCGTCCAGCAAGGCCTCGTGGATCGACTGGGCAGCCCTCACTGTGTCGGAGTTGTCGATCAACACCGCCAATAGCGCCCTAGACCCGTAGATCCCCACCCCCAAGATGCCGGCCATGGCCACGATGCCAGTGCCAATGCTCCACACCACCCGAGTACGGGACGGCGATATCAGCAGCGCCCCGATGCCGCACAGCAAGATCAGGGTGATGGTGGAGGAACGGCGGTCTTGAAGCTGGCCGAGGAACTCCCAAAACCGGTCTCCCGGCTCGGCTCGCTGGAGCACGGTCACCGCGCCGGCGTCGAACGGCGGCGGCACGGTGCCCAGAAAGGCCAGCTCCTCGTTGGCCGAGATCTGGTCCAGCATCTGGTTGAAGATCGGCTCCAGATCTACTCGCACAGATCGTACGGGCGGGTTGGCCACCAACGTGCCGCCCTCCACAGCCAGCACGTCGTTGTGGGCTGCTCGCACGGCCCGCTCCAGGAGCCGGTCGTTGGCCGGGTCGGTGAGCAATTCGCCCACCACTGGGGGGATCTCTTGTTGGATTGTCTGCTGGGCGCCAGCCGAGCCGGCGGGGGTCACCGGGAGATCGGCCATCTCCACGGTGGTGGCGATAAACGATGCCGCCACCACCTTGTGGACGTCCTCATCGTCGAAGATCCCGGCGAGCTCTTCGGCAAAGCGGTCTTCGTCGAATATCACCACTTCGGCATACGTCGTGAGCGCGGAGAACCCTGAGCCGAACACCACGATCAACAGCAGCAACACGGCTACCGCCTCGCGCACCGTTCGGGAGGTGACGCTGCGCCAGGAGCGCACAAGCTGTTGGAAGTAGTCCTCCACCGTGTTCAGTCTGCCTGATTCTGAATCCCGCCTAACGGCGGGGGTGGCTTAGCGCCCTATCCGAATAGCGGGCTGACCGAGGCAACCTCGTACTTCTTGCCGTCCATACCGGTGATGCCCAATTCGTTGATGGCTGCCCCGAAGGCGGCGATGTGGGGGGCGGTGAAATGGGCACCGAGGGCCTCTTCGCTCTCCCAAATCTCGAAGAAGCGAACCTTTCCGGGCGCTTCCACCGAGAAGCAGTATTCGATGTTGCCGTCCTCAGCCCGAGACGCGGCGGCCATCTCGTTGGCGGCCGCCATGAACGCCTCGGTGTTTTCGGGGGGAAGGGAGCCGGTGCCGGCGATGACGATCATGAGATCTCCTCAGAGTGACAATGAGCGGTCACAGCGTAGCCATGGGGACAGAGGGGTTTGTGATCGGGTCGCTATCCGAACAGCGGGCTGACCGAGGAGATCTCGTACTTCTTGCCATCCATACCAGCCATGCCCAGCTCGCCGACTGCGACTTGGAATGCGCCGAAATGGGGTGCGGCGAATTGGGCCATCATGGCTTCCTCGGTCTCCCAGATCTCCAGGAATCGGAACTCTCCGGGCGCTTGCATCGAGATGCAATAGTCGATGTTGCCTTCCAGAGTCCGAGATGCGGCCGAGATATCTGCGGCGGCGGCCGTGAAGGCCTCACTGTTTTCGGCGGGAACGGAAACAGATCCGGCGACGACGATCATGCAAACTCCTCACGATCCGGTGGGCGGCCTCAGCGTAGCCATGGGGAGGCTGGATCGTGCGATCAGACAATCGTCACCTAGAGTGACGATTGGATGCTTCCATTCGACCCCATCGGCGAAGCCCGGCACAACTGGGAGGCCAACGAGTGGCGGGCCGTCGACGCCATGTCGGCGGCTACTTCGATTACCCGCGCCCACCAACTGGTAATCGGACGAATAAACGAGGCCCTGGCCCCGCTCGAATTGACATTCTCCCGGTTCGAGGCGCTGGCCCTGCTCCACTTTTCCCGGCGCGGCTCGCTGCCCTTGGGCAAGATGGGCAACCGGCTGATGGTCCACCCCACCAGCGTCACCAACGCCATCGACCGTTTGGAGCGAGACGGGCTGGTTCGTAGGGTGCCCCACTCCGAGGACCGCCGCACCGTCTTGGCCGAGATCACCGATGAGGGGCGCCGAGTGGTGGCCAAAGCGGCCGATGCTCTGGCCGACATTGAGTTCGGCCTGGCTGGTTTGTCGGCCGATACCCTGGGAGCGCTGGACGACGCCATTCGCACACTGCGCCGAGACGCTGGAGACTTCGCCGAATAACGCCGTTATGGCTGCCTTGGAAATTCGCCCGCTGACCTCCGACATCGGGGCCGAGATTCACGGAGTGGACCTCCGCCAAGAGCTCGACGACGACACGGTGGCCGCCATCCGCCAGGCTCTGCTCGATCACCTGGTGGTGTTCTTTCGGGACCAGCCCATCACCCCCGATCAGCACCTGGCCTTTGCCCAGCGGTTCGGCCCCATCAACGTGGCCCCGTTCGGCCCCAAGCTGGATTCCCATCCGGCCATCACCGTGCTCGACCAGATCGCCCCGGTGGGAGGATTGGCCGCCCGCTGGCACAGCGACAACACCTACATGCCCAACCCGCCGCTGGGCTCCGTCCTCCGGGCGGTGGAGATGCCCGACATCGGCGGCGACACCTGTTTCGCCAACATGTACAAGGCCTACGAGCAGCTGTCAGAGCCGATGCGGGTGTTGGTCGATGGGCTGGAGGCGGCCCACGACCTGACTTACACCCTCTCTCGGGCCATCGACGAGGGTCTGGCCAAGGAGCACTTGGACATGATGCAAGCCGAGTACCCGGAACTGGTTCGCCCGGTGGTGCGGGTCCATCCCGAAACCGGGCGGCGGGCCCTGTTCGTAAACAGCAACTTCACCACCCGCCTCGTCGGGGTGACTGAGGCCGAGAGCGAAGTGCTGCTGCCGTTCTTGTTGAACCATGTGCGCTCGCCCGAATTCCAGTGCCGCTTCCGCTGGGCCGCGGATTCCATTGCCTTTTGGGACAACCGGGCCGTGCAGCACTTCGCCGTTCCCGACTACACCGAGCGCCGCCTCATGCACCGGGTCACGGTGGAGGAGTGGGACTAGCCGCCAGGCGGGCCAAGTCAGATGGTGAACGCGCCGTCGATGTCGAGCTTTTGGCCGCTGATGTAGTTGGCGGCGTCGGAGGCTAGAAAACATGCGGCCTCGGCGATGTCCACCGCCTTGCCGAAGCGGCCGAGGGGGATATTGGTGCGGGCCACCTCCAAAGCCCGATCGTTCAAATCGCCGTCGGCTATGAGCCGGGCGGCCATGCCGTCTTCCAGCATGCCCGGCCCCACGCAATTGGCCCTGATCCCGAAGCGGCCCTCTTCGACGGCCACCGCCCGCATAAGCGACTCCACCGCCCCCTTGGGTATCGACGACAGGGCGTCGCGTTTGGGGAAGACGGTGGTGGCCGCGGTGGTCACATACACGATGCTGCCCCCCGAGGGTCGCAGACGGGGGAGCGCAGCCACCGTCAGGTTGAAAGCCCCGATCACATCGGCCTCAATCTGATTGGCGAACAGGTCGGGGTCGGTCTGCGATATGTACATCTGGGGCACGTGGGGCCCGGCTGCGCTTACCACGGTGTGCAATCCACCCAGCCGCTCGGCAGCTTCCTCGGCGAACTCCCTCATTGCGTCGGCGTCCTCCAGCGCGGGATTTCCAATGTGGACATCCACACCAGCAGATCGCACCTCGTCGGCCACCTCCTCGGCGGCCTCTGCATTGGACCGGTAGGTGAATGCCACCGGACTGCCCCGCTGGGCCAGCATCACGGAGATGGCCGCGCCGATGCCGCCGCTGCCCCCCGTGACCAGCGCCCCGCCAGTCCGGCCAGAGAAATCACTCATAGCCCGCAACCCTAGGGCTGAGTGCCGTGTGGTGGACTAGTTCCAGGCCACGTCCAAGGGGAGATGTTCGTGGCGACGGACGAACATGCTCTTCTCCCATTGAGGCGGGTCATCGGCGGCCAAACCGAACCAACTGGTGTCCTCCAGGAGCCGCTGGAGCGAGCAGTAGGTCTCCAGTCGAGCCAGCGATGCACCCACGCAGTGGTGGATGCCCCGGCCGAAGGCCAGGTGGCTGCGGGGGAGGCGGCGGTCCAGCACCACCTCGTCGGGCCGGTCGTGCTCGGCAGGGTCGCGGTTGGCCGACGACCACAGCAAGAACGCGGTGGTGCCGGCCTTGAGGCTCACGCCTCCCAGCTCGCAATCGCGCTTGACCTGGCGGTAGTGGCCCCGGAACGGCGACTCCAGCCGCACAGCCTCCTCGATGAAGTTGTCGATGAGTCCGTGGTCGGCGCGGATTTGTTCTTGGAGACTTGGATCATCGGCCAACATCCGCACCGCGTTTCCGATGAGCGACGCGGTGGACTCGCCGCCGGCGCCGAGAAGCACCGTGAGGGTGCCGATGGCTTCTCCCCTGCTTATGTCGTCGTTGGCCATCGCCTTGGCGCACACCCCCATAAGGTCGTCGCCCGGGTTGTCGCAGGCCTCGGCGAGCTTGGCGTACAAGAAGCGGCTCGCACCGGAGTTTTCTTGGGAGATGGCGTTCATGGTCTCCCGGGTGTGGAAGCCGGCCAACAGCTGGCCACCGTGGAGAGCCCACTTCATAACATCGGGCCAGTCCTCGTCGGGCAGCCCGATCAACCGCCCGATGACCCGGGCGGGAACGGGATGAGCCACGGTGTTGGCCCACTCCACTCTGTTGCCCTGCGAACGGGCGGCCGCGAACTGCTCGTCGATGAAGGCCTCGATCTCGGGCCGCATGGCCTCCATGCGGCGAGCCACCAGCTCGGGGAACACCACGCTGCGATGCATGGTGTGCTCGGGCGGGTCGGCGGTGGCCAGGGTGGTGGTGCCCTCCCCGAACTCGTCGGTGCGGAACAGAATGGGGCTGCCGTCTTCGCCGGTGGCCACCAACACGTCGAGGTGGTTGGAGAAGTCGTCGATCCGGCGCAGGGCGTCCACAATGAGGTCATGGGTGGCCACGAAGGCCATGTCGAGGCCCGGCACCAGCCACACCGGGTGCTCCCGGCGAAGTCGCTTGAAGAACGGGTAGGGATTGGCCCAGACTTCAGGATCGATCACCGTCTGAGCCTCCAATGGAACAGTGGAAGCCGCCGGAGTGGTCATGGCAAATACTGGCACAAGCATGGAGGGGGCATCAGTTCGCCTCGGCTGATCGCGGGTCTTTCTGGGAGAGTGAGGTCATGACCGACTTCTTCTACGAGCGAGACGCTGATCTTGCTGTACTAAACGGCCAGCAAGTGGCGGTGGTTGGCTACGGCAACCAGGGAAGGCCGTGGGCGCTCAATCTGCGGGACTCAGGCTTGGCGGTCTCAGTGCATGTGCGGGCCGATGAAACCAGGGAGCAGGCCATCGCCGATGGATTCGAAGCCGGAGACATCGCCGATGCCTCGTCGGCCGACGTCATCTGCGTGCTGATTCCCGACGACTCCATTCCCGGTCTGGGACTGTCTCCGAGACCGGAAGCACTCACCATCGTGGCCAGCGGCTACACCCTGGCCTTCGACCGGTTCAACCCTGACGGTGACATCGCTATGGTCGCTCCCCGGATGTTGGGACCCGAGGTGCGGCGCTGCTACGAGGAGGGGGTTGGCTTCATCACCGCGGTGGGCGTACACCGCGATGTCACCGGCACCGCTCAGGCCCGGATGCTGGCCGTGGCCCGGGCCATTGGCGGCCTGCGGCAGGGGGCCATAGCCATGACCCCCTATCAAGAGGCGGTGCTCGACTTGGCGGTGGAGCAGCTGCTGTCTCCGGTTCTCACCCATGTGAACACCAATTTTGTGCTGGTCCTGCTGGAGCTGGGCATCCCGCTGGAGGCCATCACCACGGAGCTGTTCTATTCCGGGGAGGTGGAGCGCAACTATCGGCTGCTGCGGGAGATCGGCTTCGTGGCCCAACTCGATCACCACTCCCCGGCCAGCCAATACGGCCAGCTCTCCCGGCGGGGCCGGTTTGATCACGTAGACGTGGCTACAACCATGCGTGAGCTGATCGAGGACATCACCTCGGGCCGTTTCGCCGACGAGTGGGACGCCGAGGCGGCCGCCGGTGCGCCTAACTTGGCCGAGCTGCGCGACCAGCACGCCGGAGAGCTGATGAAGGCGGTGGAGGCCGACCTGCGGGCCAAGTTGGGACCGAGCGCCAGCTAAGAAAGCGGGGGCAGGTCGCCGAAGTCGATGGTGAAGGGCATGTCCGGCTCGGGCTCATCGTCTTCCTGCTGGATCTCCACCCGAGTCTTCTCCGGCTCCAAGATCTCGCCCAGCGCAACCATGGCCGCCCCCAAAGCGGAGCCGCCCGCGGAGCCGGCGACTTTGCGGATCACCCCATCTGGCGGCTGGTAGTCCCGGGGATCAGACCACTGGAACTCCAGATCCTCGGTTTCTTCCGGCTCGGGCATCTCTTTTGCCTACCGCCCTAGGCCGTGGCTGCTTCGGGGAGGGCACCGCTGAGAATTTCATAGGCCACCCGCTCTGACTTGAATCGGGCCCGGCCGCCGGTGAGCGATCGGAGTTCGATGGCATAGCGCACCAACTCCGCCTCGGGGACGATGGCGTGGATGACCTGCTCGCCCCACGGCCCGGCGTCGGTGCCCTGCACCTGACCCCGGCGGGACGACAGATCGCCCATCACGTCGCCCTGGTATTCGGGGGCCACAGTGATCTCCACTCGAGCCATGGGCTCCAGCACCACCGGGTTGGCCTGGGCGAATGCGGCGCTGAACGCCAGCTTTCCAGCCATGTTGAAGCTGAACTCCGATGAGTCAACCGAGTGGTGCTTGCCGTCGTAAACCGTGGCCTTGACGTCCACTATGGGGAAGCTCAACTCCCCGCCGTCGGCCATGGCGTCGCGGATTCCCGCCTCTACCGCGGGGATGTACGACCGGGGAATCGCGCCTCCGCTGATGGCATCTACGAACTCGAAGCCGCTGCCTCTGGGAAGCGGCTCGATGCGCACGTAGGCCACCCCGAATTGGCCGTGGCCACCGGACTGCTTCTTGTGCTTGCCCTCGGCGTCCCCGTTGCCGGTGACGGTCTGGCGGTAAGGGACCCGCAAGTCCTCGGTCTCCACCTCGATGCCCATGCGATCCAGGCGGGCTATGGCCAGACGCAGGTGGGCTTCGCCCAAGCCCCACAACAGGGTCTGGCGGGTTTCCTCGCTGCGCTCCAGTTGCAGAGACGGGTCTTCGTCGGTGAGCCGCCTCAAGCCGGTGCCCAGCTTGTCCTCTGCGGCCCGGGTCTTGGGCAGTATCCCGTAGGCCAGCACCGGCTCGGGCCACGGTTCGAGTTGCACTACCGCCCGTCCGGCGTTGGTCAGGGTGTCGCCGGTACGGGTCTGCTGGAGCTTGGTCACTCCTCCGATGTCGCCTGCGGAGATGACGTCGATGTCTTCTTGCGTTCCGCCCACCAGGTTGACCAGCCCCCGGAGCCGCTCACCGTTGCCGGTGGTGGAGTTGGTGAGGTTGTCGTCTCGACGGATGGTGCCCGAGAGCACTCGGAAAAGCGAGATCTGGCCCACATAGTCGTCGCTGATGGTCTTGAACACGCAGGCGAGCTGGTCGCCCTCAGGATCGCAGGCCGGCTCGGTGTCGATGTCGCTCATGGTGACGGTCATGGCGCGAGAGTTGGGGGGAGGACCGATCTCCACCAAGAAGTTGGCCAGGCGGTCGACGGCGATGGGTCCGGTGGCCGAACCGCACACCACGGGGAAAACCGAACCGTCGGCCACACCCCGCCCGAGCACTACCTCAAGCTCGGACGGGCTGGGGACATTGCCGTCCAAGTACTGCTCCAGCATGTCGTCGTCGGCCACCACAATTCCCTCGACCAGCTTCTCCCGGACCTCGGCCTCCTGATCTTCCATCTCGGCGGGGATCTGGGATTCCTCCGCGGAACCGCTGTCGTAGATGTAGGCCTTGTCGGTGAGGAGATCGGCAATCCCATGGAACTCCGGGCCGGTGCCGATGGGCAGCTCCAGAGGGGCGACGCCGGCGCCGAACGCGTCTTGCAACTCGGTGAGGACGCTTTCGAAGCTGGCGTGCTCCCGGTCGAGCTTGTTCACGAACACGATACGGGGGAGGCCGGCGTCGGCCGCTTGATGCCAGATAGAGGTGGCCCGGTGGTCCACCCCGCTGGACGCATCGATCACGAACACCAATAGGTCGGCCACCTGGAGGGAGGCGTGGAGCTCGCCGGCATAATCGGGAGCGCCGGGGGTGTCGAGCAGGTTGATCTTGTGGCCGTGCCACTCGAAGCTGGCCAGCGCCAGTGACTGGCTGTGGGTGGCGTTCTTCTCCTCGGGGCTGAAGTCGCACACGGTGGATCCGTCTTCCACCCGACCCGTGCGGTCGATGACGCCCGCCCGATACAGCAGCGCTTCAGCCAGCGTGGTCTTTCCCGATCCTTGCGACCCCACCAGCGCGACGTTGCGAATCTTCTCCGGTGCGACAGCCATCAACTTCCCCCTCCGGGTTCTGGGTTCATTCCGCGGTAGCCGCTGAGCCTACTTCCCGACCCGCCGCCAAGTCCCATGGAGAGCGCCGGTTGTCGGAAGTCAGCCCTCGGCATGGCCCAGTTGGCTGCGGACGAAGGCGATGTACAGCAGGGCAGGCGAGCGGTCACGCGGGTTCTTCTTCGTCCTCTGCGGGTTCTGGGGGCCTTTGGACCTCGATCAGGCTGCTGCGGTACCAGACGCCCTCGTCTAGCTCGGCGGGCAGGTAGGCGATATCGGGGACCAAGTTGTCGCCCTCGAAGTCGCGGAAGCCAAGTTCGACCCGTCCGTCGGCCAAGCGGCGGGCGCGGGTCTGTCCGATCGAAGTGCCCCCTAGCTCCACGTCCAGGGTGGAGTACCACATGCCAACTTGGGTGTCGGAGGGCAGGTAGCGCCGCTCGGGCAGAATCTGGAAGCCGCTGGCCAGCTCCACCCCATGCTCGATGCGCCCGTCTTCGCCCAGTCGGGCCATGACCCGCAGGCTGATCGGCGGATCGTGCTCGGGTTCTTCCTCGGGCTCAGCGGGCTCGTCAGGCGCAAACAACTCGAGAAGCGGTTGGCTGTCGTCGAGCTCCAGCCGGTCCAAGAAGCGGAGGTTGGTTGCGTCGGTTGCGGCAGCCGCACACAAGGTGCCGTCGATGAGCAGCCCATAGACCGGCGAGGCCGCCCGCATCTCCGTGTCGAGCGCGATCAGCTCGTCGACATTCTCGACGCCGGCAGCCTCATAGGCGTCCCGCAAAGCCGTAGGGCTGTCGTTGCAGGTTGGCTGGCCGGCTAGCATCAACTGTACTTCGGGATCGTCCCAGCCTTGCTCGGCAGCGCGGGCCGCAGTGACAATCGTGCTGGGCACAAACGCTGGCGAGAGGATGCTCTCGGCATAGGCCAGCTCGGAATGAACGGCAAGTGCATCGGCGAACGACAACGCCCCGCTGCCGCCGATGTGATCGAGGCGCGATTGCCAGGAGGCAGACAGCGAGGCATAGGTCTCCGAAACACGCTCGGCGGTGCTGAGAACCAGGTTCTCCACGGCAATCGGGCTGATCGCCTCTCCGTTGGCCAGCACCTCTAGCAGGCCCGACTCATTGACTGCGACCGCAAACCGACCGGCCGCGGTCTTGAGGAGTGCGTCCGATTGGGGGCTCGGCACGGTGACCGGATTCGGCTCCGCGGCTTGCGGGAGAGCGGTAATCTCCGGCCGGTCGAAGATGCCGTCAAGCATCTGGGTGCGCACTCCGGCCGTGTAGATGGCCTTGGCCCGGGTGGCCGGATCAATCTCTGCCTCTGGGTCGGCCTCTTCAGCCGGGTCGGCTTCCGTCTCTGCTTCGGGATCGACCTCGACTTCGGGATCGACCTCGACTTCGGGATCGTCGACAGAAGTCACCGTGGTAGTCACCACTCCTTCGCTGTCAGATGCTGCTGAAACGGTGTAGATCTCATCGTCAACTTGTACGTCGACTGGGTCGTAGATCGGAGCACTCAACACCATGAGGTCGTGCCAAGCGCCATGAAAGCCGAATTCGTCCTCGTTGCTGTCTTCTGAGACGACTCCGACAAAAACCCATCCTGGACCGGGCCTGTGCAACGTCAACGAGAGTGCGCTTATCGTCGGAGCAGACATGCTTGTTGCGCTCGCTGTCCTTTCATTGGTGTGGTAGGCGACGCCGGCTGGCCAGTGATCAACAAAGAGCAAATCTCCTGAGAGATTGAACACTCGTGGATAGGCGCCGACCGCGTACACAAAGGTATAGCTTTCAGGGTCGGGAATCTCGTCGCCTCCGAGGTTGCCGACGCGGAAGTTGATTGGGATGGGATCACCAGCCACGACTTCGCTGGGAATGTCGACCTCTTCGATCTTCAGCAAGGGGCGGCTTTGACTCGCCTCCTCCTCCACAATGGTGACGGTGAGGGTGAAATCGACCCGAGGACCCTGAAGGTCCCTTTCGCGGTAGGTCGTCGCCTCGATTCCGTAGGTATCAGGCGGGAGGTATTGCTCGATGCGAGAGTTTCGGGTGCCGCCGCTGTCATCGTTGTGGGCGACCCGGCCCGGGACCACCGACCGCAGAGCGGCGATCGGCGCGACGATGAGCACGGGGTCGCCAATCTCTGACGTGAGATCGACGCGCACCCTGGCGCCTTCGGGCAGGGTGAACACAAAATAGTGGGAGGGGTGCCCGGTCAGGAAGATCGACTGGCACGAATCGGGTGTCCAAAAGCCCGCCGCTGTGAGTTCTTGGCCGGGCGCAAGCGAGCCGAGGGGTTCCGGATCGCAGGTGGCGACTCGGGTGACCACGACCTCGAAGTCTGCCGGTCCCCGGGCGCGGTCTGCGGTGGTGGTGGCCTCGAACAGGTAGACGCCGGCCTGAAGCTCCATTTCGATGCGAGCATCGAGGCGTCCTACGCCGCCGTCATCATTCTCGGCAATCCGGTTGCCCTCCCCATCGAGCAGGTAGAGGTATGAATCGGTATCGGGCGACATCACATCGACCTTGATTCGACCGGTCGCCGAGATCTCGAACCGGTAGGTGTGGGCATCGCTGTTGCTTCGGAAACGCGAATCGCAGTCTTCGGTACTCCAGCGCCCGCTCGCCGTCAGCTCGCTGCCCGGGGTGCTGTCCAGCAGGCCCAGATCGATGGTCTCGCAGCTCGCCTCTTCCTGGGTGGTCGCCTCTTCGCTGACCAGGACTGGCTCTTGGGCTGAAGCAGCTCCAGCCCCGACAAATGCCAGCGCCCCGGCCAGCATGGCAACGACCACTCCCATCGCCGCTACCACTCGTATTTTCGCCAATTCTTGCTTCACCTTGGTTCTCCCTATCGGCCATTCGCCATCGAAAGCGCTCTTGGTTTGAGACGCGGTGGCAAGAATAAGCAGCGAAGAACCGGCGAGACGACCTGAACCACCCGGTGGATTTGAACCCGAGCGGCCTGATGTCGAGCCGTACCCCGATGGGGTTGCCGCCATTGGCCTCTACACTGGCCTCATGGCCTTGTTCGGGATGAAGAAGACGATGATGGTAGACCCGATTGATGTGCTGCCGGGTCGGGACATCGAGATGCCGGTGCCGGAGGCCCACTTCGTGAACGGCAACCCGCTGAAGCCGCCGTTCCCCGACCAGATGCAGCAGATCATGGTGGGTATGGGCTGCTTCTGGGGTGCAGAGCGGGTGTTTTGGCAAGCGCCCGGCGTGTTCACCACCACGGTGGGATACGCGGCGGGATTCACCCCCAATCCCTCCTATCAGGAAGTGTGCAGCGGCCTTACCGGCCATAACGAAGTAGTTCTGGCCGTGTTCGACCCAGGGACCACCAGCTACGAGCAGATGTTGGCCCTGTTCTGGGAGAACCACGACCCCACCCAGGGAATGCGCCAGGGCAACGACGTGGGCACCCAGTACCGATCCGGCGTCTACTACTTCGACGACGACCAAAAGGTGGCCGCTGAGGCGTCACGGGAGCGGTTCGGCGCCCGGCTGGCCGACGCCGGCTACGGGGAGATCACAACCGAGATCATCGCCGCCCCGTCCTTCTACTACGCCGAGGACTACCACCAGCAGTACCTGGCCAAGGTCCCCAACGGCTACTGCGGCCTCGGCGGCACCGGCGTCACCTGCCCCGTGGGCATAGCCACCGACTGAGGATCTGTCCTGCTTAATCAGCAGGTCCCCACACCTTCCCGCACATACGCTCGGCTGCGTGACGAGCGAAGGCGAATTCCTACAGTGGAAAGACGAGTCTGAGGAAGTCGGACGACGTGCCATCTTCTCTGATCACCGCGTTTGAATTTGCTCGCTCGTTTCTTGGTCGCCTCAGGCCGGGGTGAAGATGTTGCGCCCCCTTCACCGGGCGGTTGCCTCAGAATCAGATCTAGTACGCCGAAGTCATCCTAATTGCGTATTTTTTTAATATGGATTAGCAGCTATCAAAGAAAAATCCCTGAGA
Organism: bacterium; assembly: GCA_026708015.1. NCBI lineage: Bacteria > bacterium. Next base: position 12,820 of record JAPOVT010000042.1, on the reverse strand, counting down.
TAAGCACTTATTGCGAAAAAATTTGTTGGATAAAGTGGCACACCGGCAATAGAGTTGCTGCGTGGCACGAGCAGCACCCTCCTACTGGCCGACTGGGCCACGAACCGTGTTCTTCGATGACGATGAAGGCGTTACCTCGGCTCCAACTCTGGGGCGAGCGGTGGCCGAGGGGCGCATTCGCCGTTTGGCCCCCCGGCTGTACACCGCCGACCTCATCAGCGATCCGCCCCACATCGTGGTGGAGAATCTTTGGTACATCCTGGGTCGTATGCTCCCGGGAGCTGTGATCGTGGACCGCTCCGCGGCAGAAGACGGCAAAGTGGTCGACGGTGTTCTATATGTGGCTACCGAAGGACGCCGAACCCCTCTGACGCTGCCCGGACTGGAAGTTCGGATTCGCCCCCCGGGTCTAGGTGCTGAGTTCGCTGACGATTTGCCGTGGCCACATGGATTGCGCATGTCTCGACCAGCCCGCACCCTGGTGGACAATTTGGCGCCGACGCGGAGCAGGGGAGGTCGAGCCGCCCGGACGCTGTCGCTGGCGGAACTAGAGGACTGGCTGGCTCGCAAGGCGGTGAACTGGGACAGGAGCCGAATGACTCGGCTGCGCGACGAAGCGGTCGAACTGGTTGAGGCAATCGGCGGCTCCGATCAAATTGCCGAGATCGAGGGATTGTTTGAGCGGTTGGAAGGCGTTGAGCCGTTGCGCCTCGGCTCTGGAGAGTTCTTTCAGGCTGTTGTTTTCAGCAAGGGCTGGGATGAACGGCGAGTCGAGATGTTCAAACGGCTGGCCGGTGGATTGACAGAACACGCCGACCCTGATGTGCCGGAATTCCTGCCGGACCCACCGGGCAGCGGGGAACTGCCGTTCTTTGAGAGCTATTTCTCCAACTTCATCGAAGGCACAGTGTTTACGGTAGAAGAGGCGCGTCGCATCATAGAGACGCAGCAGCCACCGGCAACCCGTCCTGCCGACGGCCATGACATCTTGGGCACCTACCGGTGTGTTGTCGATGCAGTGGGACGCAAGGCCGTGTCGGATGACCCTCAGAACTTGGTGGGCTATCTCTGCGACCGCCACAAGATGATTCTCGAGGGCCGCCCAGAGATGAGGCCGGGGCAGTGGAAACAGGCCCCCAACCAGGTGGGAACCTACGTGTTCGTCGATCCCATGTTCGTGGAGGGCACACTGCTCCGGGGATTCGAATTGGCCCATTCGGTGCCCGCCGGTTTTCGCCGGGCATTGTTTGTGATGGCGGTGGTGACCGAAGTCCACCCCTTTGCCGACGGAAACGGGAGGGTGGCGAGGGTGATGATGAACGCCGAGTTGTCGGCGGTTGATGCAGCTCGCATTCTCGTGCCGAACGTTTTCCGCGGCGAGTACATCGCCGGATTGCGACGCACGTCGACCTCCGAGGGGGCGGACGTATCGGCACTCATGAGGGTCATGGGTTTCGCTTGGCGGTGGACATCGGCCATGCCCTGGGAGGACCGGGCTGCCACTGAGGGCCAGTTAGAGGCCACCAACGCTCTTCGGGACCCCGACGACGCCACCATCAGTGGGATCAAGCTCACACTGCCCTGAGGGCGCAGCAAGTCGATTTCAGGCGGTAGAGCGAATTGCTCAGGGTGGGGTGAAGATGCAGCGGCCGGTGGCGTCGTCGTAGCGAATGTCGCCAGTGCGGCCCACGGCTTCGGATGCCAACAGGTCGCGGAGCAGGTCGGGGTCTTCAGGGGTGTTGGCCAGGAAGCGACGGCCCTCGGATCCGTTGCCGTCGAGGCGACCGCAGATATAGCCCATAGACGGCTGGCCGTCGCGGTCGTGCATGACGGTGTAGGCCTCGATGCGGCCCGGCCCGCTGGCCGAATCGTCAGGGACAGCGGGAGCGGTTTCCATTGCTGATGAGGGAGGCGGCCTATCGGGCCGGTCCCAGCTCCCTTGCTTGGGCCGAGCTGATAGCACCGCGGCGGCATGTTTGGTCATGAAGAAGCCATTGCCGGTGACCATGCCGATCGAACGGTCGTCTTCGCGCAACTGCTCAACCATGGTCGCAATCGAGTTCATGTTGTAGGCCGAGCCCGGACCACCGGCGTAGGGCAGTCCCCCGGTGACAGTGAAAGGACGGGGGTCAAGCTCGTCGATGCCCAGCATGGCACAGGCCATCCGCACCGCTATGGGAAAGCAGGAGTAGAAGTCGAACAGGGCGATGTCGTCCACACCGACGCCGGCCTGGTCGAGCGCACCAACCGACGAGTCCTTCATCGACGGGCACTCGGCGAAGTTGGGACGGGTGCTGGCGAACCAGGCCTCCTCGGCGGCATTGTGGCCGCCCCACCAGTACACCCAGCGATCCTCGGGGATTCCCAGCTCCCGTGCTTTGGCCACCGAAGTCATCACGTACGCTCCGGCTTGATCGGTGTTCAGCACCGCGTTGAGGTACTTGGTGTAGGGAAAGCCGATCATGCGATTCTCGGGCGTGGGAGTGGCGAGCTCTTCGGCGCTCCGCTCGGTGGGAAACCAGGCATAGGGGTTGGCCGCGGCCACCGCGGTGAACTCGGTCATCATCTCGCCTAGGCGCTGAGCGTGCTCGGCCAGCGTCAACCCCTGGGCGGCCCGAAGGGCGTTCTCGAATAGGGGGTAAGCCTGGATGGGGCGGGTGAGGCCATGGCGCTCCTCGATCTCCGACACCATTGGCTTGGCGACCGGAGCGAACTGCTCGTCGGCGCCGGTTGGATCGCCGCCAGTGGGCCAGTCCAACTCCACCCCGGCCGCTTTGGCCCGCTCGTGCGTCTTCCAGATCTGCCCGCCGGTCATAACCGCCACTTCGGTTCGACCGGCCATGATCTCCGCGGCCAGATGGTTGGCGGCCAGTACGCCGATCTCACCACCACCCCCCGTGTGTTGCACTTGGGCTTGCCCATCGATACCCAGCCGCTCGGCGACAAGCGCGGCGCCGTTCAATGGAGTCCAATAGGCCAGGGGTATCTGCAAGTAGGTGTCCACCTGGGCGAACACGGATTGGCCAACGCCGGAGTCGTAGGCGGCTCGAGTGGCCACGTCGGCCAGCATGGTTACCGGGTCGGGGGCGGTTGTCGGGTCGGTCTCTCGCCCCACGTACTGGGCTACACCCACCAATACCGGTGCCCGGTCGCTGCTCATCGCGGCGATGCTAAACAGATTCCCTCGCGATCCGCTGATCGGAGCAAAGCTGCGTAGGCTCTGGAGGGTGAAATTCGGAGTCTTCTATGAGCACCAGCTGCCGCGGCCTTGGCAGGAGGGGGATGAGCAGCGACTTCTGCACGAGGCCCTCGAGCAGGTAGAGCTAGCCGACCGGCTGGGGTATGACTACGCCTGGGAGGTGGAACACCACTTCTTGGAGGAGTACTCGCACTCGTCGGCACCGGAGGTGTTCTTGGCCGCGGCCAGCCAGCGCACCGAGCGGATCAGGCTGGGGCACGGCATCGTGCAGATGCCACCCAAGTACAACCATCCGGCTCGGGTGGCCGAGCGCATCGCCACCCTCGACCTCATATCCAACGGCCGGGTGGACTTCGGCACCGGCGAGTCGTCGGCCGCGGTGGAGTTGGGCGGGTTCAATATCGAGCACGCCGACAAACGCCCGGCGTGGGCCGAGGCCACCGAGCAGTGCTGCAACATGATGGTCATGGAGCCCTACCCGGGGTATGAGGGCGAGTACTTCTCCATGCCGTGCCGCAACGTGGTGCCCAAGCCGGCGCAGAAACCCCACCCGCCGCTGTGGGTGGCGTGCTCAAATCGGGAGACCATCAAATTGGCCGCCCGGATGGGCATGGGAGCGCTCACCTTCGCCTTCGTGGATCCCGACGAGGCCGCTCACTGGGTGGATGACTACTACCGGATACTTCGCGAGGAGTGCGTGCCCATCGGACACACCGTGAACGCAAATATCGCCATGGTGGTGGGCTTGTCGATGCACGCCGACCAGGAAGAGGCTGAGCGCCGGGGCCTAGAGGGATTCCAGTTCTTCGGCCACGGCCTATTGCACTATTACGTGATCGGCCGACACCAGCCGGGCCGAACAAACGTGTGGGACAACTTTCAAGAATCCCGGGAGTCGTTTGAGGGACTGGGAGAGACGCTGGGGATCGGAACGCCCGACCAGGTCACCCGGCAGTTGAAGGGCTATGCCGATGTCGGCGTGGACCAGGTGATGTTCATCCAGCAGTCGGGCCGCAACCGCCACGACCAGATCTGCCAGTCGCTGGAGATGTTTGCCAAAGAGGTCATGCCCGCCCTGAAGGAGGGGGAAGACGAGCGGGAGGCGGCCAAAGCCGAACGCCTCGCCCCCCACATCGAGGCCGCCCTCGCCCGCCGCACCCCGATGGCGCCGTTGGCCGACGACGAGATCCCCGTGGTGGAGTCACTGGGCACTTCCTGAGTTCGGTTTTAGACCTCAGGTGTCAAATAGGCGGCAAAGACCCAGCCGGTGACGGTGTTGGCGCGGACCTGGACCCAGGTGCCGCTGGTGGGGGACTCCACCACTTGGCCGGTGAGGGTGACGGTGGACCCCAGGTTGGCAGTGCCCAAGACCTGATGAGCGGTGCTGGGGCCGGCTCTCACGTTGAGGGCGGAGGGCACATCGAACACGGTCCACAGGGTGTCAGGGGGATAGCGGGGGTCGATCTCCAATTCGACCACCACCTCGACAGGCTCGGGCAGAGGCGCTTCGGTGGCTGTGGGGGTGGGGGTGGACTCGGGATCAGTCTCTTCTGACTCAATGGTCACCCAATCGAGTCCCCAAGTGGACACGATGCCGGCCAGTGATAGGGCCACGAAGGCCAAACCGGCCACCGCCACACAAAAGACAATCGCCCGTACGCCCATCTGGCTAGCGGGCCTGCCAGTCGGGGGGACGCCCCTCGGCCCAGGCGGAGGTGCCCTCGGCGGCATCCTCGGTGGCTGCGGCCACTATCCGCATGGTCTCGCCGAAGCGCACCGCCTCCACCCACGACATGGTGCGGGTGCGGGCAGCCACCTCTTTGGTGGCCCGGACCGCCAGCGGTGCCGAGGCGACGAGCCGGTCGGCCAAGGTCTGGGCCTCTTCCATCAAGTTGTCGTGGGGCACCACTCGCCAAACCAGTCCCATTTCCCGGGCCCGCTCGGCATCTACTCGCTCGCCGGTCAACAGCAATTCCATGGCGTCGGCCCACTCCACTCTGCGAGGCAGCCGAATGGCCCCGACGATGGTGGGCACGCCCAGGCGCACCTCGGGATAGCCGAAGGTGGCCTGGTCGCTGGCGATGAGGAAGTCGCAAGCCAGCGCCCCGGTGAGTCCGTAGCCCAGGCAGTGGCCATTCACCGCGGCGATGGTCGGTTTGAACAGCTCCAAGCCCGACTCGAAGGAGTTGATGGTGGGCTTCTCCCAGAACGTGCCCTCAAACACGCCTACCGATCCCTCGCCGTCTCGCATATCGGCCCCGGCGCAGAACGCCCGGCCCGCTCCGGTGATGATGGCCACCCAGGCCTCGTCGTCGCCCCGAAACCGGTTCCAGGCTGCGTTCAAGTGCTGGCGCAGTTCGCCGTTGATGGCGTTGAGGGCGTCAGGGCGGTTGAGGGTGATGGTTGCCACATGGCCGGATAGCTCATAGAGCACGGTGTCGGGCATGGCGTCAGATTAGGGGCGTTGTGGTGCCGCCCGGAGGTCAGACCAATCCTTTTACATCATTTTCTATAAAAGTGTTATCATGGGAAATGATCCGGACGCAGATCTCGCTGACCGAGGAACAGGCTGAACGCCTGCGAGCCCAGTCGGCAATCAAGGGTATTTCACAGGCCGAGATTCTCCGCCAAGCACTCGAGGCCTACTTTGAGCGGGACGACCTCATCCAGCGGGTAGAGCAGGCTCGGAACATCACTCCTGTTTCCTCGGGATATACCGACCTGGGTGTTAACCATGACGAGCACCTTGCAGATATATACTATGAGGATATTTTAAAAGGGCGGGAACATCTCTAAAATAACTGAAGTATATGGCAGTTTTCGTTTTTGTGGATTCGTCAGCTCAGCTTCCCCTGTTGAACGACAGCGACCCTCTTCACATTGAGGCTACGGCGCATTGGCATCGGCTGCTCGACGGTATAAAGGCAGGCGAAATCGCAGCTATCACCCACTCTGGAGTGGTGTCGGAGGCGGTGTCTTTGGTGCAGCGCCGCTTGGGTATGGCCTCGGTGCGCCAGCTCAACGACCGAATTCTGAGATTGCTCCATATCGTGTGGGTGGACGAGGAGCTTCACGACAGGGCGTTCGCAGCCATGTTGGCTGCCGACAGACGGCGTGTGTCGCTGGTGGATTGGACGTCGTTCGAGCTCATGCGCAGCCGGGGCATTGCCCACGCTCTGGCATTTGACACCCATTTTGACGAGCGGGGCTTCACGTTGCCTTGGGGGTGACGCCCGTCTTCCGGCGGTCAGGGGTACTTGATGGACAGCTGGCGCAGGGAGCGGGGGCCGGAACTGTGGGGCATTTCCCGGCGGTGGACCGTGCCGACGGTGTCGAAGATCACCACGTTGCCTTGTTGCCAACGGTGGGAGTAGGTGCGCTCGGGTCGGCCAGCGCGTGGCGCAAAGCGGCCAGGTCGTTATCGCTCAGCGGCGCGCCCGGGTTCCAGCCTGATGCCATCGCACCCAGGGGGGGCATCGATGGGCTCGGTGCGAATCATGTCTCTATCCCTATCATGTCAACCCTGCGAACTCACCGTGCTAGTACAGGGTGAGCAACTGTCGAGGAGGAACCACCGTGGAAGGCCAGAAGATTCTCATAACCGGGACCGCCGGGCAGATCGCTCTGCCCATGACCCGACACTTCGCCCAGAACAACGAGGTTTGGGGGCTGGCCCGGTTCAGCCAGCCGGGGTCGAAGGAGCAGGTGGAGGAGGCCGGCGCCACTCCCCATAAAGCCGACCTGGCCTCCGGCGACCTGAACGGGCTGCCCGATGACTTCGACTATGTGATCCATATGGCCGCGTTCATGGCGGCCAGCCCTGACTACGATTTCGCCCTCACCCAGAACGCCGAGGCCACCGGACTGCTGATGGCTCACTGCCGCAATGCCAAGGGCTTTCTGCACGCGTCCACCGCCGCGGCCTACAAGAACAACACCGACCACACCTACGTCTACGCCGAGGGCGATCCGCTGGGCGACAGCGAACAGCCCTATTCGGAGACCTACGGGGTGACGAAGATGGCCGCCGAGGCGGTGGCCCGAACCATGTGCCGCCTCTATGACCTGCCCACCGTGATCGGGCGCATCAACGTGGCCTACGGCCAAAACGGGGGACTGCCCGCCATCTTGTTGGCCATGATGACCAACGGCATGCCGGTGCCCCTAAAGGACTCGGAGCCCAACATGTTCTCCCCGGTCCACGAGAAGGACATGTGCGCCCACGCCGAGGCCTTCTTGGAAGGGGCCACCGTGCCGGCCACCATCGTCAACTGGGGCGGCGATGAGAACGTGAGCATTGAGGACATGTGCCGCCGAATGGGAGCTCAAGTCGGAGTGGAGCCCGATTTCCAGTACTTCCCGGTGGGCACCCATAGCCGGGCCTACGACAGCGCAAAGCGCATCTCCATGACCGGTGAGTGCACAATGTCGTGGCAGGATGGGATTGACGACATGGTGGCGGCCTGGGACCCTGAGCAGGGCGCCAGGATGATCGCCCGGCTCATGGGCGAGGGTTGACGGACCACTAATCCGCTAGCACGAGCATTAGGGAGAGCTATGCCCAATCACCCCACCCTCGACGGGGTCAACTTCATGGACGGGTTCTGGTTCCAGCACGAACCCCACGAGGCGTGGACCTGGATGCGGGAGAACGCCCCGGTGGGAGCTTGACCCTGTCCGGCTCCCAACGGGGGAGAGCATTCGGCGCTCTAATGGTGGGCGGCCTGCTCGTGCTGGCGGCTTGTAGCGGAGGGACCGACTCGCAAGCACGCAGCGACTCGCCTCCGGCCTCCACTTGTGTAGATGAGGCCCAGGGCGGCATTGAAGTGCCTTGTCCAGAGGTTTCTGAAACCGCGGGATCCCAAGGTCCACGTGAGCCTCAGACGGTTGAGTCGTTATCCACTGGCAAGAGCGCGTACTTGATGCGCTGCGTAGGCTGCCACGGTGCCGACGGCAGCGGCATCGTCGGCCCCGACATCCGCCCCGGCAAAGTCATAAAGAAATACTCCTCGTCCGAGGCAATGGAGGATGTGGTTCGGGATGGCCTCGGCGAGATGCCCGAGTTCGGCTCCAAGTTGACTGATGCCGAGATCGCCGCGGTAGTGACCTACGTCCGGGGTGGTTTGGGCTGACTTAGTTTGCCCAGGCGGCGACCACGTCGTTGGTGGTGGTGATGGTGGCGATGATGCCGAGGGTGTGCTCGAACACGGCGTCGACGTAGTCGGGCGGGGTGCCGGCCACGGCATCGCGGGGGATTACCACCACGTAGCCGGCGTTGACCGCGTCGAAGGTCAGATTGATGATGGCCACGTTCACTGAGACACCCACGGCCACAATGGTGCGGATGTCCTCGTTGCGCAGCAGCGAGTCGAGTTCGGTGCCCTCGAACGGAGACAGACCGTGGTGACGGGGCAGCACGATATCGGCGTCGGCCACCCCGATCTCGGGCACCACTTCCACTGCGGCCGTACCGACATGTAGCTGCACCGGCATCTTGGGCATAGCCCGGAACAGCCGGGCATTGCGGTTGCCGCCCCACCCGTCGGATCGATGCTGTGCGGTGCAATGGACTACCCGCACGCCCGCACTGCGGGCCGCGGTCGCCAACGCGGCTACGTTGGGGATCAGCCCCTCCTTGGCGGCTTCAGCCAGCGCGGGCAGTGCCGACAACTCCCCGATCACCCCGTTCTGACACTCCTGAAGCACCAACGCCGTGGTCGCCGGATCAATGGCCTCGCGCAATTCCATGCCAATTCACTCTCCTATTCCGGGTTCTGACAATGCGTCATCCATAATGACCACCCTATGGCTGGATCGATCTTGGGGACCGAAGTCATCCGTCGGGAGGACGGGACTCTCCTGACCGGAGAGGGCCGCTTCACCGGGGATTTGCGGCCCGACGGGCTGCTCCAGGCCCACTTCGTGCGTTCCCCGGTGGCCCATGGGGAGATCACCGGCATCGACATTGGAGCCGCGGCCGAGCGGCCTGGTGTGGCTGGGGTGTATACGGCGGTCACCATCGGGGTTGAGCAGGTGAAGCCCCGGTTCCCGCTCGATCCCCACTTCGTGCGCGGTCCGTTGGCCAGTGATCGGGTCCGCTTTGTGGGCGAGCCGGTGGCCATGGTGGTGGCCGAGAGCCTGGCCGCAGCCCAAGACGCAGCCGACGAGATCATGGTCGACTATGAGCCGCTCCCGGTGTCGATGGACGCCGAGGCCGCGGTGGCCAATGGTGCCGCGGTGCTCTATCCCGAACGGGGTTCGGACGCGATGTTCCGGGCCTTCGATCCGGTGGAAGACCTGCACGACAGGGCGGACCGGATCGTTACCGCCCGCATCGTTCACAATCGGATGGCGGTGGTGCCGATGGAAACCGACGCCGTGCTCGCTGATCCCACCGGGGAGCAGCTCACCCTGTGGGTTTCCACCCAGGGGGCCCACCCCACCCGAGGGGGCATCGCCGAGTCGTTGGGATTGGACCTCGATGAGGTCCGGGTGATCGCCCCTTGGGTGGGCGGCGGCTTTGGGGCTAAAGGCGGATGGCGGGTCGAGCACGTGGCGGTGGCCGCGGCCGCCCGGCAGCTGGGCCGCCCGGTGGTGTGGACCGAGACCCGGGCGGAGAACCTCATCTCCATGCAGGCTCGCGATCAGGTGCATTACGTCCGGCTGGGAGTGACCGACGACGGCCGCATGGTGTCGCTGGAAGTTGTGGTGCTGGTGGATGCCGGGGCTGTCCCCGGGTTAGGCGGCATCCTTCCCACCATCACTCGGGTCATGGCGACCGGTGTCTACGGCATCGAGCAGGTGCAGTTCGACTTCGGGTTGGCCGCCACCAACCGGGCACCCCTGGGGGCATTCCGGGGGGCGGGCCGGCCCCAGGCCACTCTCACCATCGAGCGCATGGCCGACCTGGCCGCGGCCGAGCTGGGCATCGACCCGGTGGAGTTCCGCCGCCGCAACTTCTTGGCGCCCGAGGATTTCCCGCTGGTGACCCCCACCGGCGGGGCCTACGACACTGGCGACTACGAGAAGGCCCTGGACCGGGCCTGCGAACTGGTCGGCTATGAAGATCTGCGGGTCGAACAAGCCGCCCGTCGAGCAGCTGGCGACCCCCGAAGGCTGGGCATCGGACTGTCGAGCTACGTGGAGGTGACCGCGCCCACCGGACAGGAAGAACACGCGGTAGTGGAGGTCCACCCCGACGGCTCGGCCACGGTGTCGGTGGGAACCTCCTCTCACGGTCAGGGCCACGAGACGGCGTTCACCATGATCGTGGCCGACCGGCTGGGCATCGACTTGGACCGCATCGCTTTCGTGCAGTCCGACACCGCCCTGGTGGCCCGGGGCAGCGGCACCGGTGGCTCGCGCAGCGCCCAGCTTGGGGGCAGCGCCATCCATGCTGCTTCCATGGAGGTGCTGGACATCGCCCGGCAGCGGGCCGCGGAGCTACTGGAGGCCAGCGCCCACGACATCATGGTCACCGACGAGGGTCGCTTGGGAGTGGCCGGTGTGCCCTCGGCCACAGTCAGCTGGGAGCAGGTCGTCGCGGCAGCCGACGAGCCGCTGCGGGTCGAGCTCGACCACACCACCGATGGCGCCACCTTCCCCTTCGGCACCCACATCTGCGTAGTAGAGGTGGACACCGAGACCGGCATGGTCGCGTTGCGGCGATTTGTGGCAGTTGACGATGCCGGCAACCTGCTGAATCCGCTGATCGTGGCCGGCCAGCAGCACGGCGGGGTGGCCTCGGGCATCGGCCAAGCGCTGTACGAGCACGTGGTGTACGACGACCACGGCAATCCGCTCACCACCGGCTTGGCCGACTATGCCATGCCCTCGGCGGCCGAGTTCTGCGACTTCACCGTGGACAACACCATCACTCCCACCCATCTCAACCCCCTAGGTGTGAAGGGCATCGGCGAGGCGGCCACCATCGGTGCCACCCCCGCGGTGCAGAACGCGGTGATCGACTCCCTCAGCGACCTCGGCATCCGCCACATCGACCTACCGCTCACCCCCGAGCGGGTATGGCACGCGATCCAGACAGTGGGCGACCCCGCACCCGCTATTGCGTGGCCCTCAATATGAGCGCCGACCCCGCAGCGGCGGCGCTCCCTCCAGATCGTCGCCCGGTCCCTGCCCAACCGCCCGGCTCTCTCGGCGTCGTCGAGCCCTTCACTGGACAGCACCTCGATACGGGCGCGCTCGCCCCCATCCAAACGCCGCGCCATGCTGAACACCTCCATCGGCCGGTCGCTGACTTTGAAAACCGGCCATTCTGGCCGATCCGTCGCGCCCACCGATGGAGTTCACGTAGCTTGTGTTCGCAGGCGGCAACGACACCAGGGCGCTGTTGGAGAGATGTGGCCATTGTACGGCCAGTATTTGGCCATTTCTTCTTCGGGCAGGATACAGTAGGCATATGGATCCAGCGCCCACCCGGCGTATTGCCGCTACCGAGTTCAAGAACCGGAGTCTGGGACTGCTCAAGGAAGTCGCAGAGACCGGCGAGCCCCTGACTGTGACCAGCCACGGGCACCCCATTGTCCACATCATCCCCACGAACGAGAAACCGCAGGGGATCCTGGGATGCGCTCCGGAATGGCGGGGGCTGATGGACGACCCGGAGTATTCCCCGTATAGCGAGGGGGAGTGGGCACAGTTCGCCGCCGACCGGACGACGGCTGTTTAGAGCCGAGTCTGCCTGTGATTCTCCTCGACACCCATGTCCTGATCTGGGTCGCTTCTCGGAATACAGCAAAGCTTGGCGCGGCGAAGCTGGAAGCGTTGGATGCGACCATCAGAGAAGGCTCGGCAGCCGTGTCGTCGGTGACATTCTGGGAACTAGAGCATGCCCGGCGGGATCCCATGAACAGCGTGTCGTCCTCTTGGTCTACGCGGGAGGCGCGACAGCGGTTGCTGGCGCGAGGTCTCATTGATGTATCACCGACCGCGGAAGTGCTCATTGCCTCGGTGGAACTGGGAGACACTGATTTCCACAGTGATCCGATGGACCGCGTCATCGCAGCTACAGCCATCGACCGCGACTGGCCGCTGGCCACATTGGATAAGCGCATCATCACCTGGGCGAATCGAACAGGACGTTTGCGCCTGCACTCCATTTGAGGTCCGGCCAGCCCGTTCCGCTCTGGTGCTCTATGGCCACGAACACTTCCATGTTCGCTGGCATCAGTGGTTCCTGGAAGAAGATATTGAAAAGTTGCGATTAGCGAGGCTGAAAATTTCTGATTAAGGGGCCGAGCGGATAGGTGGGTATCCACCGGTCGTTGTGTTGTCCCGGCTTTCTTGGAGCGGCGGGGCCGCGGACACCGAGACCCTCGGCCGCGGCCACGCCGGCGACCTCGGTCTGGTAGACGCTGAGCGGCTACGGGAGCCTCATCTTGGGCTCCGACCGCACCGGAGGCGGCGTGCTCGCTCTGGTTATGGCTTGGGCCATCTCCTGCCTCGGCTTCGGGTCCTCTCCGGCCTAGAAGCTCTCGTGCTCACGCCGACGGTACCGGCGCCCCGCTCTTTGCGGCTAGCTGTATCGGGCCTTTGGTGGACTGCTTGCCGATCCGGTGCTGTGAATCTCGCGGGCGCCGATGCCCTTGGGCTCAATTCGCC
>JAPOVT010000041.1:104204-109197 GCA_026708015.1 bacterium | reverse complement strand
TGAGGGACATCAGCGCGATCCCAGCGACCAAGACGATGGCGGTGGGCCCGGTCATCGGAGATTGATTCCCGCGGATTGGTACAGCCGCTCTATCTGTCCGTGGGGCAAACCCGCGGGGGCAGCCCACCGCTGGCCAGGGCTGAGGGACCACAAGCACCGGGTTTCGATAGTGTCATGGCGCTCGTCGTAGTTGACGATCTGGGATACGTCGGAGATCACCCTCTCGCCGAGCTCGTTGCGGCCCATCCACACGAGGAGTTGAACGGCAATGGCAATCTGCTGGCGGGCGAATCGAGGGTCTGCGCCTTCGCTGCACGCATAGGACAGCAGCTTGGCCAGCACTCCTGCGCCGGGCTGGCTGTGGAGGGTGACCAGACAGCCGCTTAGCCCGCTGCTCATGGCGTCCAGCAACGCCAGTGTTCCCTCGCCTCTGGTCTCGCCGATCACCAGTTTGGACGAGTTGGCCCGCTTGGCGTCGCGTATGTGATCGCTCATGGCCAGCTTTCCCACACCGTCGTTATTGGCATCACGGGTGAGGCGCTCGTAGCTGTTCGAATGAATGCCGTACTGGGCCAATCGGAGCTCGGGAGTGTCCTCGATAGTGTCGATCCTCTCGGACCCGTCGACGGTGGCCAGAAGAGCCTGGCAAAGGGTGGTCTTGCCCCCGCCCATGGCGGCTGCGATCACGATGTTGGCCCTGACCGGACCCGAGACTGCCCCTATCAGGATCTTCTGAAGCGGCGCGGCAGCAACACTGAGATCGTCGAGCGTGGCCTTGCCGGCCATGTTCGATCTCAGGACCATCGTGGGGGGATGGCACATGAACGCCTCGGCGTGGAGCCTCCACCGGTCGCCCAGGCGTATGTCCAAGCGGCTGTCGAGCACGTCGAAGCGCTGTGGCTGGCCGCCGGAGAAGCTGGCCAGGTGGCGGGCTGTTTCGATCAACTCTTCGTTGGACGCAAAGGGCGAGTTCCGGCGCTCCCGCTGACCCTCGGCCCGATGAACGATCATGCACTCACCGCCCCTGATCTGAAACTCCTCAACCCCGGTTTCCTCGAGCAAGTCGGCCAGACGGGTTTGGGCGGCTTGAGAAGCAGCCCACAGATGGGTCTCGCGGTCGAGTGGATCGAGCCGGCGAGGCGCGACCGCCGTCCACGCCAGGCGGCGCCCGAGTCGATGCAATCGGCGCAGGTCGCGCCGGGTGGGTTCGGGGGGAATCCAGAGGCTGATGACTCGTTGGCGGCGAAGTCGTTCCCGGTCGGGCAGGTCGTCGGCCACCACGACCGAGACGATTGGGGTGGCACGGCGCGATCCTGTGTCCAACCGGAGGAGGGAGCGCACGTCGGAGCTGTCAGCGGTGGTGATCCACAGCACTGCGGCAGCCGATGCCACGGCTGATTCGAGGCGTATTTCGAGTTCGTCGTCCCGCATCAGCAGAACGGTGGGGCGGCCGGCGGCCGACGCCTGGTCGACTTCAGCCGGAGAGGTGGCCAAGGCCGCCCCAGGGGCAGTGCCGGCCATGCCCTCTAGCACCCCGTCCATGACCCGCTCCACTGCCTCGGGGTCGAGCCATCGGTCGCCTACGGCCAAGAGCATCAGCGGACCGCCCTGTTCTCTGTATCGAGGGTAGGGGAGACGTCCGTTCCCGACGGCTCACACAGTGGCCAGCGGCCGGGAGGGGATTCCCATATCCACCACTGGCCATCAGAGAGCACCGCGGCTAGTTCAGGATCCGCCTCCACGGTTACACCGGATGCGACAGCACCGTCGTCGGCAACCGCCACCAAGGTCACCAAGGCTGCGGCACACCCCCCGGGTGACGAAGAGAACACTGCCCGGTTACCGGGTGCTGGACCGGGATCGGACCACATCTCGTCATTCACACTGAACCGCATCAGGGTGGTTCTCCTGGTGTCATCACCGCTTTGGCGGGAGCGCAGCATTTGGGGCGATACCAGCGTTCCCTCAGGCACATCCACAGCGGCAATGGCCCCATCCAACTCCGATGGATGAACGAAAAACCCTGCTCGGTCGGCGGGCATTTCGATGATGACGTGTTCTCCGGGTGGATGCCCGGCAGTCCATCGCTGGGCAGCAGCCACCACCGGGACCTCCGAGATGGCGTCACCATCGCGGGACAAGGCCGCAATTGCCGCCATGGTGGCGGCAAGCACAATCGCTGCCGCCAGCAGACGCCACCTGAGGCTCACCGGCCAGGATGCGGGCGACCACTGGTCGCGGCTCGGTCCGCTCACCACAGGGTCACCTGCTGATCGACATATCCGGTGGGCTCGCGGAACCAGGACAGGTCGGAATCCACCACTTCGGTGTGGGGGTCGCCTTGTTCCGAGCTGTACTGGACCTGGAGCTTCCACTCCCAAAAGCCGCGGCGGGGGATTGTCCATCGGCACTTCCCGAATCGGTCTTCCCAGTCGGAAGGGAGGGAAAGCACGCCGCTGGCCGGTGCCGTCCATGGGGGCAACTCAGCAGGCGAGCACCAAACGATTGAGGGATCGTTTCGGGGAAAGGCCGCCTGAAACCATTGGCGGCGCTCCGTGCTCAGCCGGTCCCACAAGGACGCGGCTTGACGGGCTTCTGTTGCGGCGGCCACTGCGCCTGGAGATCGAAGCCTGGTCAGATCAGCGGCCTCGTGGGGGAGCAGCTCCCGAAGAGACACGCCGACGGCATTGGCCGTCCACAAACAGCCGTCAACCGGGGCATCCCGCACATCGAGCGTGGTGCCCGGTTGAATTGCCGTCCAGTGACGAGCTGGGCTGTTGGGACTCGAAGCTGCCGTCAAGAACAGGTGACCGCCGGGAACCTCGGGGTGGTGCCCGGTGAACCCGGGGGTGTACGGAACGATTGACTCCCACCGCAGCCTGTTGAGCAGCATGTCTCGCTGAACCTTGCTCCATGCCGTCGTGCAGACCTTGGGCGGGGGAGTCTCCCACGGGCAGCTGTTTGCGATTCCATCGGTCAAGCAGGGGGGTACACAGCCCCCGTTGGCACACGGATTGAAACTGCTCCAATCGATGTCAGCAGGGTTGAAGAATGGGGGACCCGGGCGCGGGTCGGAAGGTGACGGAGTGGGGGTCGAGTCTGAGCTCGGGTCGGAAGGTGACGGGGTAGGGGTCGAGTCTGAGCTCGGCGTGCTGTGGTCGTGGTCGACAGACACCCGCCTTTGCCCCGACCATCGGTAGTTGGTGTTGCGGTGCCCGTTCCATGTGGTCCACGAGCCGGGGCCAGCGGGCTGGGGAGTGCTGCTGTGCGGACCATGCCCGCAATTGGTCGAGTTTCGACACGAGCTGGACGCAGATCGGGAAGTCACTCGGACACCGCACTGGTCGATGATGCCTATTTCGCAATTTGAGGGCACACGGGCGGTGTAGTGGGTCCAAGAGTTGACATGCGTCCAGGTCTGCGAGCAGCTCTGGATGCCGGAAGGGCACCGTCCGGTCCCGCTCGCCGCAGTAAGCGCGGTCTGCTCATGAGCGCGCGCGGGCGGGGCGGCGGAAGCCGCCAGTGCCAGGCCAGCAGTAAGTACAGCCACCGGCAACAGTGCTCGCAGCATCGCTGTGTTTGGCGCCGTTGTCATGGGATGGCCTCGAAGGCCCGGTAGTGGCAGCCGATGGCCAGATCGTTGGGAGGGCGGCTCTCCCGATCGGTCTGTCGGGCCCACACATAGCCCAAGAACGCGTGGTAGCAGTTGTGGGGGCTGTCGGGAAGACCTATCTCGGCGTTCTCAGCCGCGTGGGATTCAATGATCGCTAACAGCGGCGTCCAACAGGAGGAAAGGGGTTCGCCGGGCTGGGCGGGATCGGTCGGATATCTCGGGTGGGGATTGGCGTTGGCAATTTCGTGGCAACGCTCGGCCAGCCAACCCGGCATTCGAGGTGCGGCCGGGTCGTAGCCAATGGACGGGCACACCGTCAAAGGTCTGGGCCGGTTATCACCGTGGAGGGAATGAGCCGTGACCGCGTCGGACAGGCAACCGACGCCCGCCTCAGTCCACCAATAGCTGGCAAACAACTCAGCCAGGTGCGTCAGCCCTCCCAAGCAGGCGTGGACGGCCTGGGCGGATACCGCTCCATACACTGTGTCAGGAGCGCTCAGGGCATCATCGGCGTAGCGGCGGGCACATTGCTGAACCCAGGCCCGTGTTCCGACAGTGTCTTCGATCGTCCCGTTCCAGTGGCCACCGATCTCCCTGATCTCCTCCAAAGTTGGGTGGTTGACGGGAACCGCCAGCACGACGATGCGTCGGTTGTCGTCCCAGGTGTACACACCATCGCCGAATTGGTAGAACGGACTGTTTTGTGCCGCCTGGAGCAGCTTCGAGTACCCCTGGGGCGAGGAGGGGGCCTTTGAGTCCGAGGGGGATAAAGAGATGGAAAACGCCCTGGGAGTCGGATCTGGTGGAAAGTTGCTGCTCCCAGCAGTCGGACTCGGAGTAGCACTCGCATCGGCAGGGGGATCGTGAGGTGGAACTACACCAACGGGCCGATCACGGGTTTCAGTCGCCTTAGGGGCAGCTACCGCACCGGGTGGCGAACTGGCGATTTCTGAATGGGCTCCGAGAAACTCAGCGGTTGAACCGCTGGCGGCCTGCTCCCAGGGGGCATGGGGAGGCCCGGGTGCATCGGCATCGCTCGACCCACAGCCCGCCGCCACCAGTGGAAGAAGAAGAAACAGGCCCTTGACTGGCCAGACCGTACCCACTCGGCCCTCCGTTCGACGTTTCTCGATGGGGGCCTGTGAGGCCGATATCACTGGTCCGAGCCAGCAGGGGATACCCTAACTTGCGGAGTCTCAGATGTCTATAGGCAATTTCATTATTTTCCACCCACAATTCGACTCGACGCTAAACGTTGAGAATATATGTTATGTAAAGTTATTATGTAAAGTTATGTGGTTCCCCGGCTCCCCCCCCCCCCCCCCCCCCCCAAAAAGGGGGAACAGATACCCCGCTCCCCCACCCCCCCCCCCCGCCCCC